>CAZXZK010000004.1:25874-61680 GCA_964645295.1 uncultured Cytophagales bacterium
CCAAGCATTGGACTTAAAGAAAGAGCAACAAAACTTGAAATAAGATGTTACAGCCAAAAAGAACCAAATTTCGTAAGCAACAGAAAGGTCGTATAAAAGGTGTTGCAACCCGCGGGCACGAAATTGATTTTGGATCATTTGCGATTAAGTCATTAGAAGGTGGTCGAATTACGGCTCGTCAAATCGAAGCGGCTCGTATTTCAGTTACCAGAGCAATGAAGCGTGAAGGTCAAGTTTGGATTAGAATATTCCCTGATAAGCCAATTACTAAGAAGCCTGCAGAGGTTCGTATGGGTAAAGGTAAGGGTGCTCCAGAATATTGGGTAGCCAATGTACACCCTGGAACAATATTATTTGAATCGGCAGGAGTACCGTTGGAATTAGCGCAAGAATCTTTAAGATTAGCTGCTCAAAAGCTTCCAGTTCGTACCAAATTTGTAGTTCGTAAAGATTATCAAGAATAGTCAATCTTGGTGAATAAAATTCTTGAAGAAAATGAAAAAAGAAGAAATAAAAAGTTTAGGTAAAGACGAGTTACTTAAGAAGATATCAGAAGAGAAAGAAAATTTGAGCCGTTTACAATTGGCACATTCTATTTCTCCCATTGAAAATCCGATGAGAATTCGTGAAGTTAAACGTGTGATTGCCCGATTAAAGACACAATTAAACAGTTTAGCTTAATAAAAATTATTTACAGGTTGTATCGATTTTTGCTTACAACCAATTGTTTAACAAGCCCAACGTAATAAAATGGAAAGAAATTTAAGAAAAGTTAGAATTGGGAAAGTAGTGAGTGATAAAATGGATAAATCCATTACCATCACCGTTGACCGTAAGGTAAAACACCCTTTGTACGGAAAATTCGTACAGAAAACTACTAAATTGATGGCACATGATGAGAAAAATGAATGTGGTATCGGTGATACAGTAAAGATAATGGAAACTCGTCCGCTTTCTAAGAATAAGCGTTGGAGATTGGTTGAAATTATAGAAAAAGCTAAGTAATCAACCCTTGTTTTACAAATTTAAAATTTAGAAAGAATGTTACAGCAAGAATCAAGATTAGGAGTGGCAGATAATTCAGGTGCAAAAGAAGTATTGGTAATTCGTGTTTTGGGTGGTACTGGTAAGAGATATGCCTCTATTGGAGATAAAGTAGTGGTAACTGTAAAATCAGCCTTGTCTTCTTCTTCCATGAAGAAAGGTACAGTTTCCAAAGCAGTGATTGTACGAACTAAAAAAGAAGTTCGTCGTAAGGATGGATCTTATATCCGTTTTGAAGATAATGCCGCGGTATTATTGAATAATAATGATGAGCCTAGAGGTACTCGTATTTTTGGGCCAGTGGCTCGTGAATTGCGTGATGCAGGTTTTATGAAGATTGTTTCATTAGCTCCAGAGGTTTTATAATACGGGATTTAGGAATTCCAAAAAGGTTTAGACAATGGAAAAGAAAATAAATAAAGTGAAATTACACATTAAAAAAGGAGACAAAGTTATGGTTATCGCTGGTAATTCTAAGGGTAAATCTGGAATTATTAAGGAAATAAATCGTGAAAAGTCTCGTGCTATTGTAGAAGGAGTCAATTTATTAACAAAGCACAATAAGCCATCTGCATCAAATCCACAAGGAGGTATTGAAAAGATTGAAGGATCAATTCATATTTCTAACCTGATGGTTATGGAAGGAGATAAGGCAGTTAAAACAGGAAGAAAACTGAATGAAAAAGGAAAACTTCAAAGATTTTCTAAAGTTTCAGGTAAATTTTTATAAGAACGTACTAGTGGGTCGGAAATCCACAATAATAAATAGAATATGGCAACACCTAGATTAAAAGAGCATTTTGTAAAGCAAGTTGTTCCAGCATTGAAGGAAAAATTTCATTACAAATCTGTTATGCAAGTTCCTAAAATCACCAAAATTGTCATCAATAAAGGTGTCGGTGCGGCAGTGGCAGATAAGAAATTAGTCGACCAAGCAGCGGAAGAAATTACCCAAATCGCGGGTCAAAAAGCAGTAACTACCCTATCTAAAAAGGCGATTTCAAACTTTAAATTAAGAGAGAATATGCCGATTGGAGTAAAAGTTACTTTACGTGGAGAAAGAATGTATGAATTCTTGGACCGATTAACCGCTGTTTCTTTACCACGTGTAAGGGATTTTAAAGGGATATCTGAGAAAGGATTTGACGGAAGAGGTAATTATACTTTAGGAGTTAAAGAGCAAATTATTTTTCCTGAAATTTCAATTGATAAGGTAAATAGAATTAGTGGAATGGATATTACATTCGTCACCACAGCACAAACAAATGAAGAAGCTTATTCTCTTTTAAAAGAAATGGGAATGCCTTTTTCTGGAAATAAAGTTAAATAAGATTAACAAAAAATATTATGGCTAAAGAATCACTTAAGGCTCGTGAAAGAAAACGTGAAAGAACAGTAGCGAAATATGCAGCAAAAAGAGCTGCCTTAAAAGCTGCCGGAGATTATGAAGGATTGGATAAACTTCCAAAAAATGCATCTCCAGTTCGTTTACATAATCGTTGTAAATTAACCGGGCGCCCAAGAGGTTATATGAGAAAATTTGGAATCTCTCGTGTAACATTCCGTGAGATGGCATCAGCAGGTTTAATTCCAGGTGTAACGAAGTCGAGCTGGTAGTTTATTTGAAATTTAAAAGATTATTAATAATTTTGCAGGCTATTTTTAGTTTGCGGCAAAAAATAAAACAATGACAGATCCAATAGCAGATTATTTAACCCGTTTAAGAAACGCCATTAAAGCGCGTCATAGGGTAGTGGAAATTCCTGCTTCCAATATCAAAAAAGAAATTACAAAGGTTCTTTTAGATAAGGGATATATTCAGAATTATATGGTAGATGATTCGAATGTACAAGGGACCATCAAAATTGCTCTTAAATACAATCCGGTAACCAAAGAGCCGGCTATCTTAAATTTGACTCGTATTTCGAAGCCAGGTTTGCGTAAGTATAGTGGAGCAGGATCTCTTCCAAGAGTATTGAATGGCCTTGGTATTGCAATTATTTCTACTTCGAAAGGTGTAATTACGGATAAGGAAGCACAATCTCTTCATGTGGGTGGAGAGGTATTATGTTATGTATATTAATTAATGCTGAAAAGAGAAAACTCATAATTTAAGCGAAAACAAACAATAGAATGTCAAGAATAGGATTTAAAATTATCGAATTGCCACAAGGAGTAACAATAGACGTCTCTTCAGCAAATTTGGTAACAGTAAAAGGGCCAAAAGGTTCCTTAACTCAGAAGGTAGACCCAGAAATGATTATTAATATTGAAGATAATGTAATGACTGTGGCGCGTCCTACTGAACAAAAAAGACATAAAGCCATGCATGGTTTATACCGTTCTTTGTTAAATAATATGGTTGTAGGTGTTTCTGCTGGTTATAAGACGGATTTAGAATTAGTCGGTGTTGGTTTCAAAGCAGCAATGTCAGGAAATATTTTAGAATTAAATCTAGGATATTCTCACTCAATTTTTATGGGTCTTCCTCCAGAGATTACGTGTAAAGCAGCCATGGAAAAAGGAAAGAACCCAACCATTACAGTGGAAGGAATAGATAAACAACTAGTAGGACAAGTTTGTGCTAAGATTCGTTCATTACGAAAAGTAGAACCTTACAAAGGTAAAGGTGTTCGTTTCGTAGGGGAACAAATTCGTAAGAAAGCTGGTAAAACTGGGGGAAAAAAATAAGTTGAAATAAGGTTGGGTCGGAAATCCAACTGATAAATAAGAAATAAAATGGCAACAAAAAAAGATTATAGAAGAACTAGGATCAAAAGATCCATTCGTTCTAAAATTTCTGGAACGGCTGAGCGCCCAAGGCTAACCATTTTTCGTTCAAATGCTGCAATATATGCGCAATTAGTGAATGATGATGCAAAAGCTACTATCGCTTCTGCTACCTCTTATGAAAAGGGAAAGTCTCAATGCAATATTGAATCAGCCAAGAAAGTTGGTGCTGAAATTGCGGAAAAGGCGAAAGCAGTAGGTATTAGTTCAGTCGTATTCGATAGAAACGGATATTTATATCACGGAAAAGTTAAATCATTAGCAGAAGGCGCTCGGGAGGGTGGCTTACAATTTTAATAAGATATGTCAAAATTAGTAGGAAAACCAGTAAAATTAAACGAAGGCGAACTAAAAGAAAAAGTAGTAGCTATTAACCGCGTTGCCAAAGTGGTAAAAGGTGGTCGTCGTTTCAGCTTCTCTGCCATTGTAGTTGTTGGAGATGGTAAGAATGTTGTAGGTTATGGTTTAGGGAAAGCAAATGAAGTTACAGATGCTATTTCAAAGGGAATTGATGATGCAAAGAAGAATTTATTCCAAGTGCCTATCATTAAAAATACTATTCCCCATGAGCAAATTGGCAAATATTCTGGCGGTTTTGTATTGATCAAGCCAGCTGCTCCGGGTACAGGATTGATCGCCGGTGGTGCGATGCGTGCCGTATTGGAATCAGTAGGTGTTCATGATGTATTAGCAAAATCAAAAGGTTCTTCAAATCCTCACAACGTGGTAAAAGCAACCATTGATGCCCTTATCAAAATGAGAGCACCTCATTCCGTTGCGATTCAAAGAGGAATAAAATTAGAAAAAGTTTTTAATGGATAAGAGGATTTAAATTCTCATAACTTTAAGGAAAATGTCAAAAGTAAAAGTTACACAAGTTAGAAGTACCATTAAAAGACCAGAAGTTCAAAAAAGAACCATCAAGGCTTTAGGTTTGGGAAAGATTAATAAGTCAGTTGAAGTTGAATTAAACCCAGCTATCCAAGGGATGATCGACTCAGTTGGTCACTTAGTAAAAGTAGAAACAGTTTAATATTAAAAGCGAGTTGTTCAATAAAACAGCGTTAAGCAAAAAAAATTATGAATTTATCATCATTAAAACCTGCAGAAGGTTCAATTAAACAAAGAAAAAGAGTCGGACGCGGACAAGGTTCAGGAAGAGGAGGAACCTCTACACGTGGACATAAAGGAGCTCAATCTCGTTCAGGTTATTCACGCAAGCGTGGTTTTGAAGGAGGCCAGATGCCATTACAGCGTCGTGTACCAAAATTTGGTTTCAAAAACATCAATCGTGTTGAATACAAGGCAATTAATTTAGATACCCTAGAAGCTTTAGCAACAGAATTTAAATTAAAGAAAATTGATTACAATACCTTAAGAGAACATGGTTTAGTAGCTAAAGCAGATTTAGTAAAAGTATTGAATAGAGGAACAATTTCTTCTGCAGTTGAAATACATGCAAAAGGGTTCTCAGCATCAGCAAAAGCTGCTATTGAAGCTGCTGGTGGAAAAGCAATTGTTGAATAATCTAGGTTATACCAATGAATAAATTTATAACAACCATCAAACATATTTTTTCGATTGAAGAATTGAAAGGCAAAATTTTAACCACAATCCTTTTAATTACCTTCTTTCGCTTAGGTTCTAATATTGCCTTGCCCGGCTTAGATGCTAACAAACTTCAA
This sequence comes from uncultured Cytophagales bacterium, assembly GCA_964645295.1. Taxonomy (GTDB): domain Bacteria; phylum Bacteroidota; class Bacteroidia; order Cytophagales; family Spirosomataceae; genus CAZVFE01. Next base: position 31,394 of record CAZXZK010000004.1, read on the forward strand.
GCTATTGGGGATGATAGTTTATTTGGTCTATTAAATATGTTTTCAGGAGGAGCCTTAAATAATGCCTCAATTTTTGCTTTAGGAATTATGCCTTATATCTCGGCATCTATTGCAATTCAATTGTTGACGATTGCCCTTCCTTATTTTCAGAAAATGCAGAAAGACGGAGAGTCTGGGAGAAAGAAATTAAATCAAATTACCCGTATTCTGACTATATTTGTGACTGCAGCTCAGGCGATTACCTATTTACAAATTCGAATTCCAACAGAAGCAATTATGGTAGATCCATTCTTCTTCCGTATATATGGAGTAATTATTTTAGTGGGTGGTACCATGACCTGTATGTGGTTAGGAGAAAAAATTACCGATAAAGGTATAGGAAATGGTATATCTATGTTAATCATGATTGGTATCGTTTCTCGATTCCCCTCTTCCTTAATTCAAGAAGCTACTACCTTACAATTGTCCGGAGCACTTATCTTTATTTTAGAAATCATTGTATTGTTTGTCATTGTAATGGGAGCTGTTGCTGTGGTACAAGCGGTAAGAAGAATCCCTGTTCAATATGCCAAACAAGTCACCCGAAATAGTACAGCTACAGGAGGGGAACGTCAATACATCCCTTTAAAATTAAATTCCTCTGGAGTAATGCCAATCATTTTTGCACAAGCTTTAATGTTTATTCCAGGTCTTGTCGCTCAAACATTTGCTGATAATAGTGAATCAGCAGCTTCCATTGCTACTGCATTTGGAGACTTTACAACATGGCAGTATAATTTATTATTTGCTATTTTGATTCTTCTTTTTACATTCTTTTATACCGCAATATCGATTAATCCAAATCAAATTGCCGATGATATGAAAAGAGGAGGAGGTTTTATCCCAGGAATTAAGCCAGGAGAAGAAACGTCTACTTTTATCGCTCGTGTTTTAGACCATATTACATTACCGGGTGCTATTTTATTAGCCTTGATTGCTGTTCTGCCAGGGATTGCAAATTTATTCGGGGTGACAAGAGGATTAGCCTCTTTTTATGGGGGAACTTCGTTATTGATTTTAGTGGGAGTAGTTTTAGATACATTGCAACAAATAGAAAGTTATTTGTTGATGAGAAAATATGAAGGTCTTATGCAATCAGGAAGAGTGAAAGGTCGCTCAGATATGATTGCTAGATAAAAATATGATATACTTAAAAACGCAAGAGCAGTTCGAAATCATTCGTGAAAACGGACTTATTTTGGGAGCTTGCCACGCAGAAGTGGCAAAAATAATCAAACCCGGAATAAGTACTCTTGAATTGGATAAACTTGCTTATGAGTATATTTCAGACCAACAAGCACATCCTTCCTTCCTAAATTATCAGGTCGGATCGAAGAAATATGCCTTCTCTCTGTGCATATCCGTAAATGATGTAGTTGTACATGGTTTACCCGGTGGATATAAATTGAAAGAAGGGGACATTATCTCTATCGATGGAGGTGTTTATAAAAATGGATTCCATGCCGATAGTGCTTATACTTATGCACTAAATGGTACAAGTAAGGAAGTCCAAGATTTATTGATAAAGACAAAAGAGTCTTTATTCTTAGGTATTGAAAAAGCAATTGAAGGCAATAGAGTCGGTGATATTGGCAATGCGATTCAATCCTATACCCAAAGTTTTGGATACGGAGTAGTAAGAGAATTAGTAGGTCATGGAGTTGGTAAAAATCTTCATGAAAGTCCGGAAGTTCCAAATTACGGCCAAAAAGGAAATGGTCCGAAACTAAAACAAGGAATGGTGATAGCTATTGAACCAATGATTAATTTAGGATCTCAATATATTTCGCAAGATTCCGATGGGTGGACGATACGCACAAGAGATCGTAAAGCTTCTGCTCATTTTGAACATACAATTGGTGTTAAAAAAGAGAAGGCAGATATTTTGACGACTTTTGTGAAAATTGAGGAAGCAGTAAAAAATTCAACTGAATTGTTGAATATATAAAATAAAAATTATGGCAAAACAATCTTCTATTGAAGTAGATGGTACGATTTTAGAGGCACTTTCCAACGCGATGTTTCGGGTAGAGTTGGAGAATACTCATGTAGTTATTGCGCATATTTCTGGAAAAATGCGGATGAATTATATCAAAATTTTACCTGGCGACAAAGTTAAATTGGAGATGTCCCCATATGATTTATCAAAGGCAAGAATAGTTTATAGATACAAATAATTAAAATAGTAATAAAATGAAAGTTAAGGCATCTATTAAAAAGCGTAGCGCTGAATGCAAAGTTATTCGCAGACATGGTAAGCTTTATGTGATTAACAAAAAAAATCCAAAGTTTAAACAAAGACAAGGATAAAAATTAGTAAGAATTTAAAAAAATAAATTATACAATATGGCTCCTATTGCAGGGGGTGATATTTCCGACAAAAAAAGAGGAGAAATAGCGTTAACATACATTTTTGGTATCGGACGTAGTACTGCTCAAACTATCTTAAAAAAAGCCTCCATATCCTTTGATAAAAAAGCTGGAGAATGGGATGATGATGAGGCAAATGCTATTCGTACAATCATCGCTTCTGAGTTTAAAACAGAAGGTCAGTTGAAATCTGAGGTTCAATTAAACATCAAACGTTTAATGGATATTGGGTGTTACAGAGGTTTACGTCATCGTAAGGGTCTTCCATTACGTGGTCAAAGAACTAAGAACAATTCTCGTACAAGAAAAGGTAAGAGAAAAACAGTTGCAAATAAAAAGAAAGTAACTAAGTAATAATTTAGGGGTTTTCCCCAAGATGAAATAGAAATATGGCACAAGCGAAAAGAAAAGATAAAGCTAAAAAAAGAATTGTAGTAGTTGAACCAACTGGTCAGGTACACATCAAAGCTTCATTTAATAACATTATTATTTCAATTACTAATTCAGCAGGACAAGTTATTTCTTGGGCGTCTGCTGGTAAAATGGGTTTTAGAGGATCCAAGAAAAATACCCCTTATGCTGCTCAATTAGCTGCTGCAAACTGTGCAGCTGTTGCTGTTGAGGCCGGTATGAAAAAGGCGGAAGTTTTTGTTAAGGGTCCAGGAGCTGGTAGAGAATCTGCTATCAGAACTATTCAAAACTCTGGAATTGAAATTTCTTTAATTAAGGATATTACTCCACTTCCACACAATGGTTGTAGACCTCCAAAGCGTAGAAGAGTATAATGTATAATCATTTGAGAAGGAATCAGTAATTATTCACTTCTTAATTTTTAATCAATAACAATAATTACTTCATTAGGTAGAATGGCCTAATGACTATTAAATTTAAATTATGGCTAGATACACAGGTCCAAAATCCAAGATTGCTCGTAAATTTGGTGAGCCTATTCTTGGCCCGAGTAAAGCTCTTTCTAGAAAGAATTATGCTCCGGGTATGCATGGAAAAGGAAAAAGAGGTAAAGTTTCCGAATATGGCATGCAATTAAAAGAAAAGCAAAAGGTTAAATATACCTATGGTATTTTAGAGCGTCAGTTCAGAAATTTATACCAAAAAGCTGCTGTAAAAAGTGGTATTAAAGGGGAAAACCTTTTGAAACTTTGTGAGGCACGTTTAGATAATGTTGTTTACCGTTTAGGTATCGCCCCTACTCGTCGTGCTGCACGTCAATTAGTTATTCACAATCATATTAATGTTGATGGTAATGTAGTAAATATTCCTAGTTATTCGGTTCGTCCGGGTCAATCAATAGGTGTACGTGAGAAATCAAAATCTTTAGAAGTTATTTCAGCTTCCCTAGATGCAAGAGTAACTAAGAAATTTGCTTGGTTAGAATGGGATGAAAATAATTTAGTCGGAACATTCAGTTCTTATCCCGAAAGAGAGCAAATCCCAGAGAACTTTAATGAGCAGGCGATTGTCGAGCTTTACTCTAAGTAACCGTTTTAACTTATCAATAAAATCTTTAATTAAATATAAACTACGAATATGTCAATACTTGCGTTCCAAATGCCCGATAAAGTAGTCATGGAAAAAGCCGATGACTTTCACGGGTTATTTGAGTTTAAGCCACTCGAAAAAGGCTATGGTGTTACAATAGGTAACGCCCTTCGTAGAATTTTACTATCTTCTTTAGAAGGATATGCAATTACTAGTGTAAAAATCTCTGGTGTATTGCATGAATTTTCTGCTATTGATGGAGTAGTAGAGGACGTATCAGAGATGGTCTTGAATATGAAAAAAATTCGATTCAAGAAAGCCCAAGATATCCTTGAAAATAAAATCAATATCAAAGTGAAAGGTCAAGATACCTTTACTGCTGGAGATATTGAGAAGTTCACTCCTTATTTCAATATTCTTAATCCTGATTTAATTATTTGTCACTTAAATTCTTCCAAAGAATTAGAAGTGGAAATAATTGTAGAAAAAGGAAGAGGGTATGTTTCTGCAGATGAACCAAGAAACAATGATTTACCTTTTGGTCATATTGCAATTGATTCTATTTACACGCCTATCAAAAATGTTAAATACAGTATTGAAAATACGCGTGTGGAGCAAAAGACCGATTATGAGAAATTAATTTTAGACATTGAAACAGATGGTTCAATTCATCCGGAAGATGCGCTAAAAGGAGCTGCCAATATTTTAATTCAGCACTTTATGTTATTCTCCGATCAAACAATGACTTTCGAAAATTCAAAATCAGAGGAAGATAATATCGTAGACGAAGAAATGCTTCACATGCGTAAATTATTGAAAACTTCTTTAGCAGATTTAGACCTTTCTGTTCGTGCTTATAACTGCCTTAAATCAGCAGATGTAAGAACTTTAGGGGAATTAGCTCGCTTGGAAATATCTGATATGATGAAGTTCCGTAACTTCGGTAAGAAATCCTTAACTGAATTAGAACAATTAATCGAAGAAAAAGGATTGAATTTCGGAATGGATGTTAGCAAATACAGATTAGACGAAGATTAATTAATATATTAAAGTAATAGGTGATTTGTTGTAAAATAAATTAACCGTAGCCAATTGGCTTTTAACTTACGAAAAAAATGAGACACGGAAAAAAAATCAATCATTTAGGAAGAACTTCCTCCCATAGACAAGCGATGTTGTCAAATATGGCTAGTTCATTAATTTTGAACAAGAGAATTGAAACAACAGTGGCTAAGGCAAAAGAACTTAGAAAATATGTTGAGCCTCTTATTACTCGTTCAAAAATAGATAATACGCATAATAGAAGAGTGGTATTTTCTTATCTTCAAAGCAAAGATGCTATCAAAGAATTATTTGGAATAATCTCTGAAAAAATAGCAGATCGCCCAGGTGGATACACGCGTATCATTAAATTAGGCAACCGTCTAGGAGATAACGCGGAAATTTGTTTCATCGAATTAGTTGATTTCAACGAAACAATGTTAGCAGCTGCTGAAAAAGCAACTAAGACCAGAAGAAGTCGTCGTGGACGTAGCGGAGCTGCGAAAACAGATGCTCCTGCTGTTGAAGAAGCCCCAGCTGCTGAAGTAGTGGAGGAAACTACTGCAGTTGAAGAAGCTCCTGCTGCTGAAGCAGTAGAGGAAACTACTGCAGTTGAAGAAGCACCAGCTGCTGAAGTAGTAGAAGAAACTCCTGCTGTTGAAGAAGCACCAGCTGAAGAAAAAGAAGAAGCTCCAAAGTCTGAAGAAGAAGATTCAACTGACGAAGAGACAAATAAAGACAATTAATAATTTGTCTTAAAATTTTATGAATTGGGCTTCACCTGTTTTGGTTGAAGCCTTTTTTTTGATATTTTTGTTAAATTAAATTTTTAGATGAATATTCCCAATCAAAAAGCAGTCCTTTTATTAGCAGACGGGACCTTATTTCACGGTAAAGCATTAGGTAAAATCGGTACAAACGGTGGAGAAATTTGTTTTAATACTGGAATGACAGGTTATCAAGAAATATATACAGACCCCTCCTATTCTGGGCAGGTAATCGTAAATACCAGTTCTCATATTGGAAATTATGGTGTTATGCCAGAAGTAGAAAGCGAATCCTCTAAGATACAAATCTCGGGGTTGGTTTGTAATGAATTTTCTCCAATTGCTTCTAGACAAACGACTGAAATTTCTCTTCAAACCTTTTTTGAAAACGAAGGGATTGTTGGAATTTATGGGGTCGATACAAGAGCGCTTGTTCGCCATATGAGAAAGAAGGGTGCCATGAATTGTATCATTTCTTCTGAAATTTTTGATAAGGATCAGCTTCAAAAGAAATTAGACGAAATACCTTCCATGGAAGGTCTAGAACTTTCTTCACGAGTTAGTACGAAAGAAATTTATGAATTGGGGTCAGGTGATGCTCAATTTCAAATAGCTGTTTTGGATTTGGGGGTCAAAAAATCGATTTTAGAAAATTTTGCCTCTAGAGGATGTAAGTTAAAAGTTTTCCCTGCAAAGACTCCTTTTGAGGATATCATGCAAACAAATCCGGATGGATTCTTTGTATCCAATGGCCCAGGAGATCCTTCTGTTATGGACTATGCCGTAGAAACAGTTTCAAAAATGGTAGGTTCAGATAAACCTGTGTTTGGAATTTGCCTAGGGCATCAAATTCTTTCACAAACCTGTGGGTTATCAACTTACAAAATGCATAACGGCCATAGAGGATTGAATCATCCAGTAAAAAACATGATGACAGGGAAATCAGAGGTTACTTCTCAAAACCATGGTTTTGCTGTTAAATTAGAAGATATCAATCAAAATTCGGATAAAGTGGAATTAACCCATCTCAATTTAAACGATAATACTGTTGAAGGAATTAGAATAAAGGGTAAAAAGGCGTTTTCCGTTCAATACCACCCAGAGGCAGGCCCAGGCCCGCATGATTCACGTTATTTATTTGATGATTTTATTCAATTACTTCATTAATCTAAGGGCTTAGGCCCTTTTTTATCCTAACCAACCAAAATAGAATCAAGGCCATTTTTTGCTTCAGTAGGAAATTAAACTTCTTTCAATCCAAATAATTTATTTTCTGTGATTTGTTGTGCAACTACTTTGGGCACTAAGGATTCCCAACCATTTTCCCCATTTTTAATCATTTCCAAGACGCGATCTGTTTGAATATGCATAACAGATTCATCGTATTTTTCAATTTCAATTAATTTATGATTGGCAATTAAAAATTGGAATAGACCCTCCACTTCTTTGGTAGGTTTGAAATTCTTTAATTTAATTAAATGCCCTTCTTGATCTAAAGTAGGATATAAATATAATTGGATATTTCCTCCGAATAATTTAGAAAAAGCATTTAATATACCCCCTTTTAAATTGGAATAATGTTCTTCTTCAAAAATATAAGTTAAATTAGGCATACCCATAATCAAGGCCATTTTTAATTTGGTAAATTTTGAAAGAAATGCAACTAGTTTATAATATTCTACAAAATTCGAAATTAAAACGGTTTGACCCATGCTGCAAAGTAAATCGACCCTATCTAAAAAATCCTTTTCAATTATTTCATCTTCCTGACCAACAGACAAGTTTTTTAGGGTTAACTCGCTTAATAGAATGATTCTATTATCATCCACATCAGGTTCATTTTCAAATTGATCTAAACCGGATTTAATCATTTGGGTATAAACATTGGTAATTGGTCTGAAGCGCCCCCTTACCGTTACAATATGTTTCTTTGATAAGGCATCATAAGGTTGCATGACATTTCCATCTGGCCCAAACACTGCAGCCTCTGTAAATCCGTATTTTACTAAATAAAGTGCCATGAGACGATTATCTACACCCTTAAAATCAGGCCCTTCGAATCGAATCATATTGATTTCTATTCGATCAGTAGATAAATCATCTAATAGGGAAAGAAGGATTTTTTCAGGATTTTCTGAAAAATTAAAGCAAGCATGAATAAGATTAACCCCTAAAATACCAATGGCTTGTTGTTGCAAAACGTTTTCGTTATCTAATAGATTTACATGAAAGACAACATCATTAAAATTCCCGCCTGGCACTGTTTGAAAGCGAATACCAATCCAACCATGGGCATCATTCGTTTTCTGAAAATTAAGCGCTGAAATAGTATCAGCAAATGCGAAAAATCGCTGATCCTCTTGTTTTTCCTCTAACCTGACACGAAGGAGTTTAAATTCCTTCGTCAGCATTTTCATTAATCTAGATTCACAAACATATTTCCCAGAAGTCTCCTCACCATAAATGGCATCCGAGAATTTCATATCATAGGCTGATATTGTTTTTGCAATGGTACCTGAGGCTCCCCCAGCTTTGAAAAAATTAGCTGCTACTTCTTGTCCTGCACCAATTTCAGCAAAGGACCCATAAATGTCTTTGGTTAGATTAATTTGAAGGGCTTTTTGTTTTGTCCCAATGGTTTTTGCAGCGGAATTCATTTGTTGATTTTTTACAAAATTATAAAAATTTCTTGTAAAATAGGCTAAGGCCTGGCATAGCATTTTCACTGATGATGCCTAATAGAAGATTTTTTTCTCGTAGACAGATTTTTAGAATATCAGAGTAATAAAAGGCAATACTTCCTATGAAATGAATTTTTTGATTTTTTGATTCAGGGTATTTTAAGATATATTCATTCAGATAATCATCAAAAGAACCTTTAATTAAATGAAAAATAAAGGGGTTTCTATTATCGAATAGGAATTTGGAAAAACTGGCGAACCATCTATTCGGGTAAGGTAATGAATAAGAATGATTTAAAATTTTTTCGCGGGTAATAATTCCATATTTATTTTCAAATTTAATTTTTAATTCATTGGGTAATTTATCCTTAAAATATTCTAAAAGGAGTTTTTTCCCCAAATAGGCTCCTGACCCCTCGTCTCCCAACCAAAATCCAAGGGTAGGGATTTGATATTCTATTTTTTCACCTGAATAATAGCCAGAATTTGAACCTGTACCTAAAATACCAATAATTCCAGATTCCTCTCCCATACTAGCAATGGCTGAACCAAGGAGGTCATCTTTCACAGAAATATGATGGATGGGTAATGAATCAATCAACCAATGCTTTATTTTTTCACTTGATTCGGGGGAACTAATTCCTGTGCCAAAATAAAATACTTGATTAATTTCACTTTCCATTTTTAATTGATTAATAATGGAAGATTGTGAAATTTTTATGGATTCAATCGTTTCATAATGAGGATTTATACCATCTGAAAAAAAATCAATTGGTTTACTTGTGGCATCTTTTATTAAACGCCAATTTGTTTTGGTAGATCCACTTTCTATTAATAATATCATTTTTTTAGTAATCCAATAATCTCAAATTTTCCAAATACCTTTTCAGTATGTGGGGCATTTTTCAATTCATCTGTTAAATCTTGACCAGCCCAATGTTCGTAGTGCTTTCCGTTTTTCCATAGCCTTGAATTCCCCACATCATAAATATGTCCCTGAAATGCCACCCAAATTTCAGGACGATCCTGGCCATTTCTTAAAGCTAATTGGGCGATTGAATAAGTGTTCATACTTAAATTATATGAAAGTTTTGGTAAATATAATTTAAATAAAGATATTTACATTTGCTATTTATAAATATCTAAAACCATGAAAAGTTTATTTAAATTATTATTAATTAGTTTATTGATTCTTAATTCTGGCTGTGGTGGAGGAGGTACAGATGGTGGAGGAGGAACCAATCCAACCCCTGATCCTTCAGTAGGTGATTTGATTAAAAAAGTATGGACTGTCAGTTCTGCTTCATGGGATGGAACAGTTCAATTTGAATCAAGTGCATCCAGTAATATTATTTCAGGTTATTCAGCCTTTAAATTAGATTTATCTACAGCAGGATCGGTTAAGTTAACAGAATTTGATGGAAATTTATTTTCGGGCTCGTATTCCATTAATACAGAAGGGTCTCAATTAGAGTTGACCAATCTTAGCTCAACCAATGGGGCTCCTTCTGGCACAGAAGGTAAAGTGGTTTTTAAAATTTTAGCGAAGCCTACGAGTACTTCCATGACAATTGAAACTTCAGCAAATTATATTAAGGCATCCAATAAAATAGTCAAATTAGTATTAAAGGCCTCATAAATTTGGTATGGAGAAAAGAACAGAAATAGGTGAGATTGGAGAATTTGGGCTAATAAATCGTTTAAAAGAGAAATTCCATTTAACAAACGAAGAATCTGTTTTAGGAGCAGGAGATGATGCAGCTATCCTGAATCCAAAAGATTCTGTGGTGGTTTCTTCTGAAATATTTTCAGAATCAATTGATTTTGATTTATCCTATACCCCCTTAAAACATCTTGGTTATAAAATTATTACCGCTTCTGTATCTGATATTGCGGCAATGAATGCTTTTCCTAAACAAATCCTGATTTCCTTATCAATTAGTAATCGTTTTTCTGTTGAGGCCATCGAAGAATTGTATTCCGGAATCATGGCAGCCTCAGAGGATTATCAGGTAGATATAGTAGGAGGAGATATTCGTGCTTCCGCTTCCGGATTGGTGATTTCAACTACCTGTATAGGGACGAATAAATTGGAAAAACTGACTAAGAGATCCGGAGCTAAAGTAAATGATGTAATATGTGCAACTGGAGATTTAGGTGCGGCTGTATTAGGTCTAATGGTATTGGAGAGAGAGAAAGAGGTGTTTTTAGCAGATTCCAATTCACAACCTGAAATTGGAGATTACTCTTATGTTGTTGAAAGGCAATTGATGCCGAAGGCAAGACTTGATATTATTCATGAATTTCAAGAAAAAGGAATTGTTCCTACTTCCATGATTGATTGCTCAGATGGATTGGCCTCAGAATTAATGCATCTTTCAAACGAATCTGGATTGGGCGTAAGAATATTTGAAAAGAATTTACCGATTGAAGATGCTACCTATTTAGCAGCAACGGAATTAAATTTTAGTCCGATTACAGCGGTTTTAAACGGAGGAGAAGATTATGAATTAATTTTTACTATTGATCAAAAGGATTTTGATAAGGTGAAGGATAATTTGGATATTAGTCCTATCGGCTATGTTGTAAAAAATCCTAAGGAAAGAGTATTCGTTTTGAAATCTGAACAAATTATACCATTGACAGCCCCCGGGTTTGGGAAATAAAATTATGTCAGTAGCCATCATGCAACCCTATTTTTTCCCTTATATTGGGTATTTTCAATTAATTGAAAAGGTGGATAATTTTGTTTTTTACGATGATGTATCTTTTATTAAAAAAGGATGGATAAATCGAAATCAAATTTTGTTGAATGGTGAACCTTTTTTATTTACTATCCCATTAATAAAGCAAAGTCAAAACAAAGAAATCCGGGAAATTGAGGTATTTTGGGGGAAGGAATTTCCTCAAAAATTTCTTAGCCAATTAAGATCTGCGTATAAGAAAGCACCCTATTATTCAGAATTTTTACCTTATATTGAAGAATTGTTTTCCAATAAACCAGAAAGTATTTCTGAATTAGCCATTCAATCTATCCAAACAGTCTATCATTTTTTAGGTTTAGAAAAAAATTGGTCTCGGAGTAGTCAAATTGGTATTTCAAAAGATTTTGAAAGAACCGATAGACTGATAGAAATCACAAAATCACTTGGATCAAATATTTATATTAATCCTATAAATGGGCAAAATTTATACGAAAAAGCTTATTTTAAAGAAAAAAAAATAGATTTATCTTTTTTATCACCCAATATTTCTAGTTATTCTCAATTTCAAACAAAAAGGTTTGTGCCTAATTTAAGTATTCTGGATTTATTGTTTAATTTGGAAAAAGAATTAATCATAGAAAAAATCCATTTAGGTGACTTAAAATAATAAATTTTTAAAAATTATTCAATTAGAACTATTTTTAATAAATTTGATCTGAAATGTCAATTAATAATATTATATCGAACAGGTTCCTTTCAAAATGGATGATCTTAATCATTGATTTGATCATTAGTTTTGTGAGTTTGCTTTTAGCAACCTTCATTTTTAAGGGCTTTCAAATTGAGTCAGTCAATTTGAATCTTTTAAAGTTTAATTTGGCAATTGTCTCTTTATTTAATGTATTATTCTTTTTAAACTATAAGACCTATTCAGGGATAATCCGTCATACTTCCATTGAAGATACCATCTTAGTATTTAAAACCTTATTTATTCGTTCAATTTTTATTTTTTTAATAAGTTGGTTTTCCTTTTTTAATATGGATTTCAGTCAATTTTTAGTTAAGGCTTTACCAATTTATTTCTTTGAATTTTTATTATCATCTACCTTTTTAATATCCTTTCGGTTAGTAACCAAATATGTTTTTGAATTTATCAATATGAGTTATCAACCAAAGAATGGGGTGGTAATTTATGGAGCCGGCTATTCTGGTAGGCTAACCAAAAATCTCTTAATTTCAGATAAAAAAACCCGTTTTGAGGTTATCTGTTTTATAGATGATAATGTTTCCATGCAGGAAAAGACTGTGGAGGGAATCCCTGTTTATTCTTTAAATGAGGTTTCCAATAAAATTATTTCAAAGGGATTAAAATTTGAAGTGGTCATTGCTATTCCTAATATTTCTGTTGAAAATAAAAGTCGAATTTCAGATTTTTTCCTTGAGAAGGGGATAGTTACAAAAACACTTCCCCCTTTGGAGAAGTGGACACAATCTGGATTTAATATCAATCAAATTGCCAAAATTAATATTGAGGATTTATTAGGTAGGAGAGTTATTGAGATGGACAATCCGAAGGTGGCCGGGGAAATTAATTCAAAAACTATTTTATTAACGGGTGCTGCCGGTTCGATTGGTTCAGAAATTCTAAGGCAATTAATTCGATATTTGCCTTCTAAAATTATCTTGATTGACCAATCTGAAACGGGAATATTTGACCTGGAAAATGAAATTCAAGGGAAATTGCCGGTTAATATTAAAATATTTTCTTATGTAACCGATATCTGTAATGCTGATAGGATGTCAAAGATTTTCAAAGAACATAAACCAGACTGGGTATTTCATGCTGCAGCCTATAAACATGTACCTTTGATGGAAAATAATCCTTATGAATCAGTTCGAAATAATGTGTTAGGGACGAAAATTTTAGCCGATTTAGCGGTGGAAAATAATATTGATAAATTTATTATGATCTCAACCGATAAAGCAGTGAATCCAACAAATGTGATGGGTGCAACTAAAAGATTGGCAGAAATGTATACTCAATCCTTGAATAATTTAAATGGAGTCAATACAAAATTTATTGCGACTCGTTTTGGGAATGTTTTAGGTTCAAACGGGTCTGTTATTCCACTATTTAAAAAACAAATTGAAGCTGGAGGCCCAATTACCATAACACACCCAGAGATTACGCGTTATTTCATGACGATCCCCGAGGCCTGTGAATTAGTTCTTGAGGCAGCTTCTATGGGAAGTGGAGGAGAGGTATTTGTATTTGATATGGGTGAATCAGTTAAAATAATCGATTTAGCCAAAAAGATGATAGCCTTATCTGGTCTAACCTTAAATAAAGATATCCATATCAAAGTGACAGGCCTTCGTCCTGGCGAAAAATTATATGAGGAATTATTAAGTACAGATGAGAATACTTTACCCACTCACCATGAGAAAATTTTAATTGCCAAGGTGAATACTCGGTCCCATGCTGAATTAGAAATCGTGTTAGGGGATTTAGATTCTTTAATTCAATTTGGAACAAATTATCAAATTGTTTCGAAATTAAAAGAAATTATTCCAGAGTATTTGTCCAATAATTCAATTTATGAAAACTTGGATAAAGAATTAAAAAAGACACGAATCAAATGAGGAAATTTTCGGTTATATTTTCATTTTTAATCTTTGGTTTTGTTTCTATTTCGTGTGCAGAAAAATCAAAGAAAGCAGATAATAGTGAGATCAACAATTCTAATAATATCATGGTTAAATTAGATACAATTACCTTAGGTGCTGGTTGTTTTTGGTGTGTGGAGGCTGTTTATCAAGAATTAAAAGGGGTTCATTCAGTTACTTCTGGTTATATGGGGGGGAAAATAAAAAACCCGAGTTATAAAGAGGTTTGTACCGGTTTAACTGGGCATGCTGAAGTTTGTCAAATTACGTATGATCCAACCATTATTAGTTTTGAAGAAATTTTGGAAGTATTTTGGCAAACGCATGACCCTACAACACTCAATCGCCAAGGAGCTGATATAGGCACGCAATATCGTTCAGTTATTTTTTATCATAATGATAGCCAAAAGGATTTGTCCGAACAATGGAAAGCAAAATTGAATGATGATCATGTATTTCCTAATCCAATTGTCACCTTTATTGAACCTGCCCAGGAATTTTATATTGCCGAGGATTATCATCAAAATTATTTTAATGAAAACGGTACCCAACCGTATTGTCAGATTGTTATAAAACCAAAATTGGACAAATTTAAAAAGGCTTTTAAAGAAAAATTAAAATAATTTTTATCACCTTTTATTTCTTTTTTTGCCTCTTGGGATAACTTTAAATTTATTTTTTGGGGATTTTCTTGATTTTGCCTTTGCTCGGCTATTCATTTGATCATTGGGTAATCCAACAAGTTCTAAATCAATGGTTCTTCTGGTGAGGTTAGTATTTTTGACGGTAACTTCTAATTCATCACCGAAGGTAAATATTCGCCCTGAACGTTTTCCAATAATTCGATAATTTTCTTTGTCTAAATCATAGAAATCATCTGTTAAATCAGTCATTCTTATCATTCCTTCACAGGAAGTATTCTCTATTTCTACATATAATCCGTTCTCTGTAACCCCTGAAACGGTTCCTTTGAAGATTTGAGGTTCTTTCAAACTAATGAATTCAACTTGTTTATATTTGATAGAGGCTCTTTCTGCTTCAGCAGCTATTTTTTCTTTATCAGAACAATGCTTTGATTGCGCTTCAAGTATTTCTTTATTTTGGCTGTTTGCTCCATCTAAATATAATTGTAATAATCGATGAGCTATTATATCTGGATACCTTCTGATCGGGCTAGTAAAATGGCTATAGAAAGGAAATGATAGACCAAAATGGCCTATTCTATCTGTTGAATACCTGGCTTTTGCCATGGTTCTTACGGCTAAACTTTGTAATAGGTTTTCTTCTTTTTTACCCACAATATCATCCATCATCCGGTTAAATGACCCTGAAATATTAGCAATATCTGTGGAAACTTTATATCCGAATTTTTTTGCAAAATTTGAAAAGACTTTTAATTTTTCAGGGTCAGGGGACTCATGAACGCGATATATCATCGTATTACGCGGTTCTGATTTTTTTAAATTATAGACAAACATGGCTACTCGTTTATTTGCCAATAGCATAAATTCTTCAATCAGCTTATGGGCATCTTTTCTTATGCGAGGAAAAACTGAAATCGGCTTGCCTTTTTCATCCAAATTAAACTTTAGTTCAATGGTATCAAAGTTTACAGCACCTTGTTTAAATCGAGACTCCCTTAATTGTTGGGCTATTTTGTTTAAGGTAAGAATGGGGTTTATAAAGTCTTGATCCTTGGAATTATTTCCCTCAATTAATTCTTGTGCTTCTTCATAAGCAAAGCGTTTATCAGAATGGATAATAGTCCTTCCAAACCATTCTTCTAGGATTTCTGCTTTTTCGTTTATTTTAAATATTGCTGAAAAAGTTAATTTATCTTCATTTGGCCTTAATGAGCATAAGCCATTCGATAATCTTTCAGGCAGCATGGGGATTACCCTATCCACTAAATAGACGGATGTTCCTCTTAAATATGCTTCCTTATCTAGTAGAGAATTTGGTTGGACATAATGACTTACATCTGCTATATGAATCCCAATTTCATATTCTTGATTTCCTATTTCTTTATAAGAAATTGCATCATCAAAATCCTTTGCATCAATTGGGTCAATGGTAAAGGTTAAGGTTTTTCTAAAATCTCTTCTTTTTTTAATTTCGTCTATAGGAATCTCTTCAGGAATGGAATTAGTAATTTCTTCAATTTCATCAGAGAATTTAGTTGGGAGATTAAATTCGTTGATAATTGAATTTATTTCTGTTTCATTTTCTCCTGATTTTCCTAAAACAGTTAGAACTTCTGCCTCAGGTTTCTTATCATTATTTCCATAACGGGTAATTTTGGCAATTACCTTATCCAAATGATTTCCTTTTCCAATTTTTGATTTTGGAATATATAAATCTTGATGAATTTTTTTAGAATCTGCGATTAAAAAGGCATAATTAGGTTTTATTTCTAAGGTTCCTACAATCTCTTGAATACCTCTTTCTAGGATTTCAATCACCTTGCCTTCAGGACGAGTATTAGAGGTTTTAGCTTTTTTCGTAATGATGATTTTAACAAGATCTTGATGAAAAGCTCCGTTTAAATCATAAGAAGGGATAAAAACATCTTTCTCTGTGCCAGTATCAATGGCAAATGCATAATTTGGATTTACAAAATCAATCTTTCCTTCCAGAAAAAGCTCTGATTGGAAATACTGAAAACCACCCGATTTGGTCTGGAAAATAATTTTTTCTTTTACCAATTCCTCCAAAATTTTATCAAACAATTTCCTATTTTCTGCTCCCTTAATGCTGTATGATTTATATAATTTTGATGAGGTAAACGGTAAATCATAATTTATTGAGAAATAATCAATGAGATCTTGTTTAATATATTTGTAATCTTTTTTTAATTCTTTTGAAAACATTTTATTAAACTTATTTCTAAAGTTACGGAATTTTAAACAAAAATTTTGTATTATTAAATTTAATTAATTCCCTATAAAATCACTCATCACTATGAAAAGACTCTTATTTATTAAACAATTATTTGTTTTTATTTTTCTTAGTTCCTTTTCTTTATTTTCTCAGGTTACTTATCCACTAGAACAGGTAAAAGACGAGCTAACTACCCATTATTCTTTTTTGAATGCTAATATTCATTTATCAGATGGTTCCATTATTGAAAATGGGCAATTGGAGGTTCGTGACGGGAGAATCATTCAGGTAGGGGAAAAACTTCAAATACCTTCCCATTCAATTAAAATTGACTTATCAGGCAAGCATATTTATCCCTCTTTTATTGATTTATATTCAAATTATGGCCTAGATGTCCCTGAGTATTTAAAAAGACAACCAGGTCTATACCAACATTTATCCTCCAAAAAAGGGGCCTATGGTTGGAATGAAGCCATTAGACCTGAAATTAATGCAGTTGATTTTTTCTCCATTCAATCTGAAAGAGCTAAATCGTACAGAGAAAATGGTTTTGGAATTATTTTATCGCATACGATGGATGGAATCATGAGGGGGACAGGTACCTTGGTTAGTCTTACTGAAAAAAGAGAAAACTTGGCGGTTATTAAACCAATGGCTTCTACCCATTTTTCTTTTAATAAAGGAAGTTCTCATCAGGATTACCCAACCTCATTAATGGGGGCTGTGTCTTTGCTAAGGCAAACTTTGATGGATGCTAATTGGTATAAAAATTTAAAAAACCTGGATAAGGAGGGTCAGAATTTATCCTTGATTTCCTTAAATAACCAAATGAACTTACCTAAGGTTTTTGAAATAAATGATAAATGGGATATTGAAAGGGTAAGAAACCTTGGAAAAGAATTTTCATTAAATTTTATTATTAAAGGCAATGGAACTGAATATCAGCGAATGGATTTGGTTCGAAATACAGGAATGCCTTATGTTTTACCATTAAATTTTCCAGAAAAGTATAAGATTGAAGATGCGGATGATGAACGTATATTGAATTTAAGAGAATTGAAGCATTGGGAATTAGCTCCGACCAACCCAAAAAGCTTTGAAATTGCGAAAGTGCCGTTTAGTCTGACGAGCTATGGAATGAAAATTTCAGACTTTAAAAAACAATTATTAATTGCCATTGAGCATGGTTTATCCAAGGAAGAGGCCCTTAAATCATTGAGTATTCGTCCTGCAGAATTCTTGGGGGTAGAAAAAGATTTGGGGAGTCTTGAAACGGGTAAAATAGCGAATTTTTTTATCACTGATCAGGATTATTTTACAGAAGAGAGCCAGATTATTGAACATTGGATTCAAGGAGAAAAATATGTTTTAAATTATAAAGAGTCCTATCCAATTAAAGAAGGGAATTATGAATTAATGGTGGGAATGAAGAAATTTTCTTTATCGATTGATAAAGAAAATAATGGATTTAAAATTCAAGTAATAGAGGCAGGGGATACCTTACAAGGCAAATTAGATCAACAAAATAATTTAGTCAATTTAAGTTTTCCAGGAACAAAAAATTCAGCAAAGAATTTTCAATTATCCGGGATTATTCAAAATGGCATGCTATTTGGAAGTGGTTTAGATACCAATAGGAATGAATTAGTTTGGAAAATGGTTTGGGTGGCTGAACCAATTAAAGCCGAAGAGGTGGCTCAGGTAACAGTTGATACTGAAGATGCCTTGGGTGAGGTGATTTATCCTTTTTTGGGTTATGGTAATCAACAACGTGGTAAATCTCAAAATTTTATTGTAAAGAACGTGACCATTTGGACCAATGAATCAGAGGGAATATTGCAAGGGATGGATCTCATGGTTGAATCAGGGAGAATAATAAAAATTGGCAAGAATATTAATAGAAAAGGATTTATTGAAATCGATGGGACAGGGAAGCATTTAACCCCAGGGATTATCGATGAACATTCTCATATAGCAATTCGAGGAGGTGTAAATGAATGTTCTCAATCAGTCACTGCGGAAGTAAGAGTGAAAGATGCAATCAATCCGGATGATATAAATATTTATCGTCAATTATCAGGAGGGGTTACGACTTCTCATTTATTACATGGATCCTGTAATACTATTGGTGGACAAACCCAATTGATTAAAATGAAATGGGGGGCTAGTATAGAGGAGATGTTGTTTAAAAATTGGGACCCATTTATCAAATTTGCTTTAGGAGAGAATGTGAAAAGATCTTATAGTGGAAGAAATGATCGCTTTCCAAATACTCGATTAGGTGTGGAACAAGTATTGATGGATGCCTTCACACGGGCTAGAGAATATGAAAATTTACCTGAAGGGAAAAGAAGGGATTTAGAATTGGAAGCATTGGTTGAAATTTTAAATCAGGAACGTTTTATCACCTGTCATTCCTATGTTCAGAGTGAAATTAATGCTTTTATCAAGGTTGCCGAGAAATTTGGATTTACGATAAATACTTTTACGCACATTTTAGAGGGGTATAAAGTGGCAGATAAGATGAAAAAGCATGGTTCCAGTGGATCTACCTTTTCTGATTGGTGGGCCTATAAAATGGAGGTACAAGATGCTATTCCATATAATGCTTATTTAATGGCGATGAATGGGGTGAATGTTGCCATTAATTCAGATGACGCAGAAATGGCCAGAAGGTTGAATCAGGAAGCTTCAAAATCGATTGCCTACACTCCAATGCAAGAAGAAGAGGCCTTTAAGATGGTCAGTTTAAATCCAGCGAAAATGCTTCATATTGATGACCGTGTGGGGAGCTTAAAGATAGGAAAAGATGCAGATTTAGTATTATGGTCAGATAATCCGTTGAGTATTTATGCAAAAGCAGAGAAAACATGGGTAGATGGAGTTTTAGAATTTGATCGATCAATGGAAGAATCTAAATTAAATTCCATAAAATTAGAAAAGGATCGGATTATTGAAAAAATGGTCAATGGAAAATCATCTAATTCAAAAGGTGAAGGACAAAAACCGGTTGTTTTGGTCGACGACGAAGAATTTTGTGAGGAAAATCATCCAAGGGGAACAACTATTTGGGATTCTATTTATTAAATAAAATTTTAATGTTTAAGAAAATGAAAAAATTTATCATCCTATTATTATTGGTATTATTCGGGATTAATGGCTATTCACAGGAAAACATGGCTCCAAGTCCAGCTCAAACGAAACCTATTTATATAGTAGGTGGCTTAATTCATATTGGGAATGGTACTGTTCGGGAGAATTCTATTTTAGGAATTATTCAAGGAAAGATTCAGTTTATGGACAGGCTTCCAGAAAATTTAATGGCTGATCAAGTGGTCAATGCAGAGGGAAAACAGATCTATCCAGGCTTAATTGGTTTAAATAATAATTTAGGTTTGGTTGAGATTAATTCTACCGCATCTACTCATGATGATTATGAATTAGGGGATTATAATCCAAATATTCGATCAATTATTGGATATAATACAGATTCAAAAGTTATCAACACGGTTCGTTCCAACGGAGTATTATTAGTGGAAGTGGTACCAGAGGGAGAATGGATACGGGGAAGTTCTTCTGTTGTTCAATTAGATGCCTGGAATTGGGAAGACGCTGCCTATGCCACAGACTTGGGAATCCACATGAATATACCCTCTTTATTAAATTTCCCAGGTTCGTCCAATTCGGAAAGAATAGATCAAAACTTAAAGGAATGGGAGAAAATAAAGGATTATTTTCGTCAGGCGAAAAATTATTCAGAAAATACGGTTTCTAAAAGCATAAATTTAAAATTTGAAGCCATGAAAGAGTTATTTTCAGGTAAGAAAATTTTATTTGCGCATGCTGATTGGACCAAGGAGATTTTATTAGCGATAGAATTAAAAAAGGAATTTAATTTAAATTTAGTACTTGTGGGTGGAGCGGATTCTTATCGGCTTGCTGATTTATTGAGAGAAAATTCTATTCCTGTAGTATTACATAATCCGCATAATCTTCCTCCTTTTATGGATGATGCGGTTGATTTACCCTATAAATTAGGGGCTTTATTAAAAAAATCAGGCGTATTATTTTCCATTTCAACAGATGGAGGGGAGGCCTATATGCAATTGCGAAATACGCCATTTGTAGCAGGCACCATGGCTGCCTATGGTTTAACCAAGGAGGAGGCATTAGAAGCGATAACGGGTAGTGCCGCTAAGATATTAGGAATCGATGATCGGACAGGTACCCTTGAAAATGGGAAAGATGCGAATATTATTATTTCAAAAGGAGATGTATTGGATATGCGTACACATGAGGTTGAAAAAGCCTTTATACAAGGCAGAATGATTGATTTAGACAATAAACACAAGCAATTATATCACCGATATTTAAGCAAATACCAAAAATAATTATCAATATATTTATATTTTTTAAAAAAATATGTCAATTTATTTTGAGATTGAAAATCTTTCTTATTTCTTTACAGAAAAATTTAATGTCAAATATGTCATTTTTACCTATCCATTATTGTTATTCTTATGTCCAAAGACACTTTATCATGTTTACTTATCAAGGCTAGGAGAAACATGAAGTTCACTCAACAGGAAGTTGCTTCCAAAATTGGGGTAAGCCAAAGTGCTTACAATTACTGGGAATCAGGTAAACACCTGCCTAGTTTAAATGCCGTCATTCCTCTGGCGGAAGTCTTAAAAATTCCTTACAAGGATTTATTATTTTTGGCTAAGTCAGAGGAAGGTTCTCAAGGTAAACCAGACTGAAAAGTAATTTCAGTTACCAAACCGATTGCACTAAATCTAAATGCCACACTATTGGCAGTGGAGGGCTTAGTTTTAGATTTACAATGTGGTCCTGATTCAAGAAAATATATATAATATTCTTGATTTCTGTCGGCCAGTTGTTGTAAGTCCGGTTTACCGAGAATCGTTGCTAAATCGTTTGACGAAGTTCCCTGGAAATTGAATTTATTTTCTTTCAGCCAGGGAACCGTTAAACTTCTTTCTCCTTTACAAGCACCGGGGTCATTTTTAAATGTTTCTAGATCAAAACCTTTTAAATTTGGCTTTTTCGTACAATTGAATAGGCTAAATAGAAAGAGGGCGGATAAGGTATGGATGAATATTTTTTTATATTTCATGGCTTATAATATTATTTCAAGTATGGAATTGGTTAGACCAATTGCGAAACTAAATAATAGAGGGGTAATAAAACCTGAGATTGAAAAACCATCAATTATTCCTGCCGCAAAATAGACTATGGCAACATTAATTACTAGTGAAAACAAGCCAAGGGTAATTATGGTTATTGGAAGACTAATTATTTTTAATATGGGTTTAATTACTGCATTCAAAAATCCTAATACAAAGGCGACAAGGATTGCCGTTGTATATCCATCTACATAAATTCCTTTCAAATAATTGGGTATTCCAACAATTAAGATGGCAATAATTAAATACCTAATTAAAAATTTCAACATGCTTATTTATGTCTTTTTTGTAAAACCTTGATGATTTCTTCAAGTCCGATTTTTCTATCTTCCAATAATACCAAATAATGGAAAAGTAAATCGGCCGCCTCCTCCTTAAATAATTCGTCGTTATCAGACATTGCTTCAATGACTAATTCAACTGCTTCTTCCCCAACCTTTTGTGCAACTTTATTTTTTCCTTTTTTAAATAAACTGGTGGTATATGATTTTTCAGAAGGGTTGTTTTTTCTATCTCGAATAATATTTTTTAGGTAATCGATCCAAGCAGCATTATCTCGATTATTTTCATCAAAGCAGGTATTGCTACCTGTATGGCAGGTAGGTCCTTGTGGTTCAACTTGAAAGAGTATCGTATCTTGATCGCAATCTATTTTATAATCTTTTAGAATTAGGAAATTATGGGAAGTTTCTCCTTTGGTCCATAATCTATTTTTTGATCGAGAGAAAAACGTTATTTTTTCAGTTTCTAGGGTTTGTTTAAAAGACTCTTCATTCATATAACCTAACATCAATACCGTTTTGGATATATGATCTTGGATAATTGCTGGAATTAATCCTTTTGAAAAGTCTGGTTTTTTTTGATTCATTTTTAAATTTATTAAAACCTAGTGGGAATTCCACTTTCAGACAGGTAATTTTTTAAATCTTGAATTTCAATTTCTTTAAAATGGAAAATACTTGCGGCAAGACCGGCATCCGCTTTACCTGCCGTAAATACTTCCTTAAAATGTTCCATATTTCCTGCGCCGCCTGAGGCTATAACAGGGATTGATACCATTTCAGAAATGGTGGAAGTAATATCTAATTTAAATCCATTTTTCGTACCATCTGCATCCATTGATGTCAATAAAATTTCTCCAGCACCTCTTTCTTCCACTTCTTTCGCCCATGGAATCGTTTTTATAGCTGTTTTTTCTCTACCGCCATGGGTATGAACAAATTCAGTTCCTTGAATATTTCTAGTATCAATTGCTACAATGATACATTGGGCTCCAAAGGCCAAGGATAATTCATCAATTAATTGGGGGTTTTTAACAGCAGAGGAATTAATGGATACTTTATCTGCCCCGGCGTTTAATAAGGCTGAAACATCTTCAATACTTGAAATACCCCCTCCTACTGTAAAGGGGATATTGACATTTCTCGCCACTTCTTTAACCAGTTCTACCAGTGTTTTTCTTTTATCTACCGTTGCTGTAATATCTAAAAAAACGAGTTCATCGGCTTTTTTTTCAGCATAGATTCTACCTAATTCTACTGGGTCCCCAGCATCCCTTAAATTAACAAAATTTGTTCCTTTTACGGTTCTTCCGTCTTTAATATCTAAACATGGAATAATTCTTTTTGCTAACATTCCATTATTTTTTTTATTTCCTGCAGGCTGATTTTTCCTTCATAAATTGCCTTTCCAACAATTACACCAAAAATCGATAATTCCTTTAATTCAGATAAATCAGCATGGGAGGATACTCCTCCAGAAGCGATGATATTTAAATTAGGAAAATCTTTCGCCATTTTTCTATAATATGGAATATTTGGACCTTCCAATAAACCGTCTTTTGCAACATCTGTTGAAATGATATATTCTACGCCCTTGTTTGCATAAGGCTGAAGAAAATCATTTAATTCAATACCTGAATTTTCTTCCCAACCCGAAACCGCAATATGTCCTTGATGGGTATCTGCTCCGATAATTATTTTATCTGACCCATATTTTTCTAACCAGGAAAATACCAGTTCTTGATTTCTTACCGCTATGCTGCCTGCGGTAATTTGTTTGGCTCCGGCTTGGAAGGCAGACTCAACCATGCTGTCGGATTGTACCCCTCCACCAAAATCTATCCACAAATTCGTTTGATTTGCAATTTTTTCGAGGGTTTTTAGATTAATTATTTCCTTTGCCTTTGCCCCATCTAAATCTACTAAATGAAGACGTTTTATTCCTGAATCTTCAAATTCTTTGGCCACCTCAACAGGATTTGAACGGTATTCCTTTTTCGTGGAATAGTCTCCTTTGGTTAGTCTAACACATTTTCCATCAATAATATCGATGGCAGGAATAATTTGTAACATCTTATATCGTTATAAAATTTTGCAAGAGTCTTTGTCCAATATCTCCGGATATTTCTGCATGAAACTGTGCTGCCATAAAATTATCTTTCTGTATAATTGCTGAAAAATCTCTTATATAATGACAAGAAGCAATTGTATACTCGCTTATTGGGGCACAAAATGAATGTACAAAATAGACATAATCATTTTCATTAATTCCTTCCAACAGGGGGTGAGGTTTTAAATCATAAATATTGTTCCAACCAACATGGGGTATTTTTAGGCTTTTTGATTGAAAACGAACAATATTAGTATCAAAAACACCCAAACAATCTACATTACCTTCTTGAGAATGTTTACACAATAATTGCATTCCAATGCAAGTGGCCAATACAGGTTGCTTTAGTTGGGGGATTATTTTGTCTAAACCTTTTTCCTTTAAATATTTCATGGCGGTGCTAGCTTCTCCCACTCCTGGAAAAATAACTTTTTCAGCACTTAATAAATCAGAATGAGAATCCGTTAGATAATATTTTACCCCTATTCGATCTAAAGCAAACATAACCGAAGCAACGTTTCCTGCATTATATTTAACAATCGCTACCTGTTGACTCATCTTTTTTTCAAAATGTAAATTTACGGCTTTATTACCATAATTAAAATAAATTAGTAGTTTGATAAAATTTTTAGTTTATCAGTTTTTTCCCCGGTTCTTAAAAAAAAATCTTGTAATTTTCAGGGGGTAAGGGGAGTTTACTTCCCCTTCGGTATAAAAAATGTTATTTCCTAAAAGGATATTGATAAAAGAATGAAAAAGGCTAATTGGGATTGGATTTATTTTACTTGGATGACTTTATTACCTTTGTTTATTTCCATTCAAAGTTCTTATTTCGTTTTTCAATTTGCTGAAATATTTAATTCTCAATCTTTTTTTAGCCTTTTGATCGTTTATCTAGCCTTGGCTTTTGCCATGGGTTTAGCAATGATTCCAACTACCTTAGTCTCTGTTTTATCGGGTTATTTATTCGGGTTAGAATCCTTTCCCTTGGTATTTTTTTCCTATTTATTTGCCGCCCTAATTGGATTTTTATTAGGAAAATTGATTCAACCTACCAGCATCTATAAAATAATTCAAAAGAAAAAAAACCTAGATTTAATTAATGGATTCATTGAAATGGATCCATTAAAGTGGATATTTTTAATGAGACTATCACCTGTTTTACCTTTTGCACTCAGTAATGCCTATCTTTCTCTATTAAAAATTCCAATCAAATCTTTTTTATTAGCCAGTACTTTTGGGATGTTGCCACGAACCATTTTGGCTATATGGGCAGGCTCAGAAATAAATTATCTAAGAGAAATTGCCGAAGGAAAAACAGAAGCCAATCTTCAAAATTATTTAAGTTTATGCTTATTGATAATTTCAATCCTTGGCTTCTATTTTCTAATCAAAAAAAAAATTAGCGAAGATTCGAGGAGTCAATAACCATGACCTTTCCCCAAAGGTGCATATTGTCTTGAATAAATTTTTTATGCTCTGGGCTATATAAATATTCACTCTCTTTTTCTGAATCCTCAAAAACCATTACTACCGAAATCGTATAAGTTCCTTCCGTAACAGGTTTATCAAAATCAGTAATCACTGGGCTACCAACATGAACCATTTGGATCATAGGTAATTTGCCTAATTCAATAATCGCGTTTTTTAATTGATTTACTTCTGCTTCATTCTCTGGGTTTTTTGCCCAAAATAGTACATGGTGAATAAAATTCATGGATTCTTTTTTGTTTAAATTAACTATTCCAGCACCCATTGCGGCCATTCCTGAGTTTTTGATAAAATTTCTTCTAGAATTCATAGGTTTATTTTTTAATACGTAAATTTGTACAAAGATAATTTAAATTTATTATTCTGTGGAGAAGAAAGTAGTATTAATGATTTTAGATGGGTGGGGAATTGCGACCAACCCAAAAGTATCTGCCATCGATGCAGCAAATGTTCCATTTATTAATTCTTTGTATGAAAAATACCCCCATTCAAAATTAGAAGCCTCTGGTTTGGCAGTTGGGCTGCCAGAAGGACAAATGGGTAATTCGGAAGTGGGACATATGAACCTAGGTGCAGGTAGAGTAGTTTATCAAAACTTAGTTAGAATAAATAAGGCTGTTCAAGAAAATACACTAGCTTCAGAACCTGCCTTGAAAGAGGCTTATCAATATGCAAAAGATAATCAAAAGCCAGTGCATTTTTTTGGACTAGTTTCTGATGGGGGAGTTCATGCCCACATAGAACATCTAAAATCTTTAATTAAATCTACTGCTGAATTCGGAATTAAAGAAGTATATGTTCACGCATTTACAGATGGAAGAGATACTGACCCGCAAGGGGGAGTCTCTTATCTAAGTGATCTACAGAATACCTGTAATCATTACGGAGCAAAAATTGCTTCAGTAACCGGACGCTACTATTCAATGGACCGAGATAATCGGTGGGAAAGAGTGGCTCTTGCTTACCATGCCATGGTAAATGGACAAGGCGAGGCCTCCTCCAATATCCTACAATCTATCCAAGAGAATTATAAGAATGGCGTGACGGATGAATTCATTAAACCAATCATTCAGGTAGATCAAAATGGCAAACCCATAGCTAAGCTGTCTGAAGGAGATGTTGCCATTTGTTTTAATTTCCGGACCGATAGAGGAAGAGAAATTACTCAGGCCCTGACTCAGAAGGACTTCCATGAGCAAAATATGGCTAAATTGAATTTGTATTATTTAACCATGACCGAATACGATAAGGAATTCCAAGGAGTGAAGGTTATTTTTAGTGATTCAAATTTACCAATGACTTTAGGAGAGGTTTTGGAAGGTGCAGGTAAAACCCAAATTCGTATTGCTGAAACTGAAAAATATCCCCACGTGACATTTTTCTTTTCAGGGGGGAGAGAAAACCCTTTTAATGGACAAAAAAATATTTTAAGAAATTCTCCAAAGGTGGCGACTTATGATTTGCAACCTGAAATGTCTGCTGCAGAATTAAAAGATGCCCTAATTCCTGAATTATTGAATGAATCAGCGGATTTTGTTTGTTTGAATTTTGCGAACCCGGATATG
This sequence comes from uncultured Cytophagales bacterium, assembly GCA_964645295.1. Classification (GTDB taxonomy): domain Bacteria; phylum Bacteroidota; class Bacteroidia; order Cytophagales; family Spirosomataceae; genus CAZVFE01. The sequence continues at coordinate 58,698 of CAZXZK010000004.1, forward strand.
GTTGGCCATACCGGTGTTTTTGAAGCTGTTGTAAAGGCTGTTGAAACAGTTGATCAATGTGCTAGAGAAGTAGTAGAAGCCGGTTTATCAAAAGATTATTCTTTTATTATCATCGCAGACCATGGAAATGCGGATGTGATGGTCAATGAAGATGGTAGCCCGAATACGGCCCACTCCACGAATTTAGTCCCTTGTATTTTAGTCGATAATAATTTTCATCCGAAATTAAAAAATGGTAAATTAGGAGATATAGCTCCAACAATTCTGAAGCTGATGGGTATAAAAAAGCCAGTTGAAATGACTGGGGATGAACTTTTCTAATTTAGTGGATATATGGCAAAGGTAATTATATTTGGAAATACGCTTACGGCAGAGTTGGCGTATTTTTATTTAAAAAATGATTCAGATCATGAGGTGGTGGCCTTTACTGTTGAAAAAGAATTTATACAAGAGGAAAGGTATCATGGTTTACCTTTGGTACCTTTTGAAAACGTTGAACAGGTTTACCCCCCTAGTGAATACCATTTTTTTGCGCCCCTAACGGAACGCGAAATGAACCGTTTAAGAGAAAGGGTTTATCAAAAGGGGAAGGAGAAGGGGTATTCTTATATTTCCTATATTAGTTCAAAAGCGACTGTTTGGACAAAAGATATTGGAGAGAATTGTTTTATATTGGAGGACAATACCATACAACCCTATGTAAAAATTGGTAATAATTGCGTCTTTTGGTCTGGAAATCATATTGGCCACCATGGGAAAATTGGCGATCATGTTTTCTTTACTTCTCATGTGGTTTTGTCGGGAAAATGTCAGGTAGGAAATAATTGTTTTATTGGGGTAAATGCTACCATTCGTGATTCAACGATTTTGGGGGAGGGGACTTTAATTGCGATGGGGGCTAACCTTACTAGGCAAAAAACACCTGATTGGTCTATTTGGAAAGGAAATCCTGCAGAGATGGCTAAGATTTCAAGTAAAGATATAAAGATTTAATTTATTCTAATTCTCCTTCGATGGGAACATTGTCTTCATCTACCAAAATATAGATGATTTCAGTAGGCTTTTTCATGAGAAATTTTTCTCTGGCAATTCGTTCCATTTCGGGTTTACTTCCAACCATTGCCTGAGACTCTTTTTCTAATTCTTTGAGTTTTTTCTCATAATACGAAATTTCATTTTCAATTTCGTTTAATTCTGCCCATAGACGATACTGATAGGCAATATCATTGGTATCTAAAAAAAACATCCAAACAAAAAGGACAAGGGTGGTGACGATAAAGAATCGCTTATTTCCTGACCAAATTGTTTGGATGAATTCTTTCATTGATTGATTAGAATTTTAATCCAGGGAAATAGGCATTTTTTCCTAATTCCTCTTCAATTCTTAATAATTGATTGTATTTCGCCATTCTATCAGAACGAGAAGCTGAACCCGTTTTGATTTGACCGGTATTCAAAGCAACTGCTAAATCAGCGATGGTTGCATCTTCAGTTTCTCCAGAACGGTGAGACATGACCATTTTATAAGAATGTTTCGTTCCTAAGTTAACAGTATTAATGGTTTCTGTTAAGGAACCAATTTGGTTTACTTTTACTAATACAGCATTTGCTACACCCTTATCAATACCTTCTTGTAAACGTTTTACATTGGTCACGAATAAATCGTCTCCTACTAATTGGCATTTAGATCCAATTTTAGCAGTAACATCTGCCCATCCGTTCCAATCATCTTCTGCCATACCATCTTCGATGGAAATGATTGGGTATTTATTCACCCAAGACTCCCAATAAGAAGCCATTTCAGAAGAATTTAATTGTTTCCCATCTGATTTTTTGAAAGTATATAAACCAGTTTTTTCATCGTAGAATTCTGAAGAAGCGGCATCCATAGCAATGAAGATTTCCTCACCTGGCTTATAACCTGCTTTTTCAATTGATTGAAGAACGATTTCGATTGCCTCTTCGTTCGACTTGATATTTGGTGCAAAACCGCCCTCGTCTCCCACGTTAGTAGAATAACCTTTGCTCTTTAATACCCCTTTTAAAGCGTGGAATACTTCAGTCCCCATTCTTAAAGCCTGAGAGAAAGATTCTGCTTTTGCAGGCATTACCATAAATTCTTGGAAATCGATAGAATTATCTGCGTGAGAACCACCGTTCAGGATGTTCATCATTGGAACAGGTAAGGTATTGGCATTTACTCCACCGATATAACGGTAAAGGGACATGCCAGCTTCCTGAGCAGCAGCTTTTGCTACAGCCATAGAAACACCTAATATAGCATTTGCACCTAAGTTTCCTTTATTGGCAGTACCATCTAATTCAATCATTAATTGATCAATCATGTTTTGCTCAGAAACCTCTAAGCCCCATAATTCTTCAGCAATTTTAGTATTTACGTTTTCAACAGCCTTTAAAACTCCTTTTCCTACGTAAACGGATTTGTCTTCATCACGAAGTTCTACGGCTTCGTGGATACCAGTAGATGCTCCAGAAGGAACAGCCGCTCTTCCAAAAGCACCGTCTTCTGTGCGGATATCTACCTCAACCGTTGGATTTCCCCTTGAATCCAAAATTTGTCTTGCATGTACGTATTGTATTGCACTCATATTGTAAAATTAGTTTTTGTTATCTCTTTTAAAATAGATGCAAAAATAGTTTATTTTCAGTTTATTACCAAAATATCATTATTATTGGATTGTGAAGAGATTACTTCACCGGAACGTAAATTATTTTTTTTGTTTCGAAGAATTCTTCTTTAAAATAGTTCTTCAATTCAAATTCACGGTATTTTCTTTTTAATTCACTTAATTCCTCTTTTAAATCTCCCCCTTTTAGGGCTATAATACCATTGGATAAATCATGGAAATTATTTTTATTGAATTTATTCCTTGTCCAATTATACAAGGGTAAAATTCTTGTAACTGCCCTCGTAACTACAAATTCCACTTCAATATTTAATTTCTCTGCCCTTTCATGATAG
>CAZXZK010000004.1:61690-62273 GCA_964645295.1 uncultured Cytophagales bacterium
TTTTTGTTATCTCTTTTAAAATAGATGCAAAAATACAGTATTTTTGGAGGATTACCAAAAAAGGAATAGTCCTACTTTAAAGAGAAAAATTTAATCCTAGGAGAAGGGTTCTACCTATAAGGAAATTTTGATAGGTCGTAGTTGAAAAATCATTTATTGTAATAAAATTTCGTTCTTTGTTATTAAAGAAGTTTTCAATTCGTAGCCCGTAACTTAATTTTCCTTTCTTTGGGTTCAATTCAAATCTTGCATTTAAAAAATGTAAGAGTTTTGAATTTGGGTAAAATTGAAAAGAGTTTAATTGAATGTAAGTCCAAAACCGATTCATCCCAAAATTTAATTGAATTTGGTTTTTAATTAAACGATTATTCAATTTTGTGAATTGATTTACGAAAATATTTTGATCAATCGTGAAACCTTCATAAAAATTAAACGATTTCAAATATCCTGATTTAGCACTTATGGTATAAGAATTAATTTTTGAAACATTGTTTCTTATGCTTCCCTCATTGATAATATTAGCAAAATTGAGAGTGATAAAATTGGCTTGCAACTTTAAATTGACTGCAACGGGGTTTAAGTA
>CAZXZK010000004.1:62283-64046 GCA_964645295.1 uncultured Cytophagales bacterium
AATAGTTTATTTCGCTGTTAATTGACCTAGTTTTTGATTTATAATTAATCCAATTGAATTTTTGCAAAATAAATAAATTCGATATAGAGGTATTGGTAGTGTAATTGCCATTTAAATTAGAATTTGAAAAGGAAAAGGAATAATGAATTTTTGATAAAAGATCATTTGAAAGACTTAGATTTACTTTATTTTCAATGGGTAATTCAGTTTGAATATTATCCAATCGCTGATTTCGGCTATCCAAAAATAAGGTGTCTTTGATAAAATAATTTCGATACTGATTTTGAAGTTTTTGGGAATAACTAATGCCAAAGGTTTGTTTAAACAATTTGGAATTTAGGCTACCCTCAAAATTCATGAGAGTTTTATTTTTTATGCTTAAATTATTATTTACAGATAAGGAAAAAATTTCTGAATTTAATGAATATACCCATCCAAAAATATTTCCTTTTATTTCATTAAATAAACTTTTCCTTTGTTCATTAAAAAAAGAGTTGGCCTTATGGATATTGCCTAAATCTTGGTGAAAATTCAAATTCTGAACCCAGGTTTCAGAAATTATTTGTTTAGGAATCCAAACGTTTATCCATTTGAATGTCCATTTTTTTTCAAGATAGTTTTGTTGTATATTTTGGAGAATGGAATAGTTTAGAGGGCTAAGGTAGTTCATGGATAAATCTACCTGATTTAATGTATTTAATTCTTGAAATAATATTTGTAAGGCAGACCGATTACTAATTTTCGCTGTGGCTAATAGTTCAGTATATTGGTCGTTAATGGAGGATTTTTGGTCCGAATTAAAGCCCAATAATTTATTAATTGTTTGGGAGGTAGAATAATTGACTTTACCCTTATTTAAATAATATTTTCCTTCTAAAATTAATTTTTCGTTTGGTTGATATTTAAAGGAAAAGGATTGTCCCCATTTTTCTGGACTGGTTGAAAAATTATATTCATCCGATGTTTTAAACTGATTATTGGGGAGGTTTATTTCCGTTGACTGGGCTTGTTTATTGGAGAAATCATCCTTTAAATAGTTTGAGAAAGATTTGAGTGTAAGTTTTCGATGAATTTTATAAATATTGTTTAAACTACCTGTAACCTGTTTATTACGGTTGATTTTTAATTTTTCTTGATTGGGAAAACTACCCCCATAATTTAAAGGAAAGGCAGGGAGATTTTGATAGAGAGGGCTATAATCTCTAAAATCTTGATAGTTTAGGGGGGAATTATTTTCTCCTACATTATTCGAACTTAGATATAGAAATGTTTTTATATACTTGGTATTGAGAATTGAATTTGAATGAATGGAATAGGCATCCAATGATTTATCAATTCCTCCAAATTCAAGCCCACCAGATTGGGTATAGGAGAATTTCTTAGCAAATTTTAGGTTTAGAGCAACGGCATTGGAAGAGCCTAAACTTGCAATGATTGAATTTTCTGAGAAATGGTCATACGCTTCTATTTCTTCAATCTCCTCTACGTTAATATTTTTTGTTGCGAGAGTATAATTCCCTTCCATAAGATTTTCACCATCTAAAAGGACAGTTTCAACAGGTTTATTTCGATAAGTCATCCTTCCATTTTCATCCATTTTTATTCCGGGGAATCGACGGAGAACATCTTCTATTTTTTTATCTGTGGGGAGACGTAAATCCTTTACTTTCAGAGATACGGTATCAGGCAAATAGTTATAGTTTTTAGCTCGAACGATTACTTCATTTAATAGCAAAGAAGTATCTTTTTGCATAGTGAAATAT
>CAZXZK010000005.1:0-4907 GCA_964645295.1 uncultured Cytophagales bacterium
GGTATTTTCTCGCTGTTAATCATGGGGTCCTAGGTTCAAGCCCTAGAGGGGGAGCCAAAGCCGATCAGCAATGGTCGGCTTTTTTGTTTGCCACAATAAAATTTCATTGTATATTTGATCATGCCAAAATTAGATAGAACATCTTGTACTTCTGATGCCTCTTTTTGATATGACAGAAGATTCCTTTTTACACAAACCTCTTATTAATGTTTACACTTTTGGAAGAGCCCCTGTTTGTATAGAAATTTTGAAAGAAATTTCTGGTTTTACTTTTCAAGAAATTTATAATAATGCCATAGATACTTTTTTTGAAGAAATCCCAATGAAAGTGATTCATATCAATGACTTAAAAAGAAATAAGAAAATAAGTGGCCGTGCAAAAGATTTAAATGATTTGGAAAACCTTTCTAAATTGTAAATATTGATTGCAACTTCCTACAAGAAGGGGAGCTGACAAAGTCACTTTGAAATAGTTGCAATATTAATTATCTTTTTACCTTTGGCTAATTCATTTACTAATTTATCTAATTTTCGAACATTTTGCATTAAAGGATTTTCAATTTCTTCAATTTTATAGCCACAAATACTTCCAGTTATTAAATGGGAATTTTGATTAAGTTTTGCCCTATCAAAAAAATCTTTAAATGTCCATTTCTCTTCTATAGCTTGATCAATATCTTTTTTATTGAATTGAGTAAACCATTCTATTACTTCATACAATTCGTCTATTGTTCGATTCTTTTTTTGTATTTTTTGTACATAATGCGGATAAACTGAAGAAAATGTCATTTTCTCTATTCTTTCAATTTGTTTTTCATTCGAATTCATATAAAACAATTAATTTATTCGTAAAGTATAAAAAAACCTTGTCACGAAACAAATGGAAGGAAGAAAAAAGGCTTAAACTTGTAAAATATTTACTGATTGTTTTGAAATAAATTAATGAAATTAAAATACCATATATTAAATGGAGATTGTCTAAAAGAAAGGTTCCCTCAGAATATTGAAGGGGAAATAATTGTGGTCCGTGAAGGTTTAGTTGATGGAGATATAAGCGAGGTAAATTTAAGTGGTTTATTTAAAATCCGGGCCAAATTTATTTCTGAGGTTTATGGTGTCTCTTCAATAGAAAAATATGAGGAGGTTTCAGTTTCTGAGTTTAAAAAGATTCAAAATATTCCAGCTAAATCAGATATTTATTTATGGTTTGAAGACGATTTATTTTGTCAGGTAAACTTTTGGTTTGTAGTTGATTTAATAGTTGCTTATGTTAAAAATTGCCAGGTTTTTCTTGTAAGACCAATAACACTTAACCACTATGGATTTGGCGGATTAAATAATGAAGAGATAATGAGTGTTTACAGGCAAAAAAATCCAATTATTGAATTGGAAAGCATTGCTAGTCTTTGGAAGAGTTTTCAGAAAAAAGATCTTTATAAATTGGAAAAAACCGCTAAAGGGTTAGAGCAAAAATATCCATTTATTTTAAAGGCTGTGGAAGCACATATTGAGAGCTTTCCTTTTGAAAATAAACCAGGAAGACCTACTCAAACTTTATTAAACATAATGAATGAATTAAAGACAGATTCATTTCCAATGGTATTTAGGGAATTTACCAAACGCGAAAGCATTTATGGATATAGTGATTTACAGGTGAAGAGGTTATTTGATCAAATCAAAAACGGCTATGAAGATGTTTAAATTTTCAAAAAGGAAAGGCTATAACAATAAGGTTTTGTACACTAGGAGAAATTTGAAAGGTTTTCGATTTCCAGCCTGTAGATATTAAGGAGAGTTTAAAAAAAAGCAATAGTAATCCCTAAGAATTAGTTGATTTTTTTATAACCTTAGATACTAAAACCCAGGCCAAATCCTAAATTCCATTCTCCATTCTGAGTGGAAGTTTTTGGATTATAATACATGGGTAATTGAATAATTAAATGTTTTCTTTTTAAGGTAAGTCCGAAGCCAAGGGTGGGAGTAGCAAAAGAATTTTTAGGAGTTTTTTTATCTTCCTTCAGCCTAATTGATGGAAGAAGTCCTATGCTTGCAGTATATTCTCCTTTTTTAATCATCATATTCGGCCCTAAAACATTGATATACGCCCCACCATTCACATATCCAACTACCATGGTGGCATTAAATAGAGAAGTTTTCGGTTTAGTTGTTTGGGAAAAGCCTAGAAATGAAAACCATAAAAAGGCAATTGTCAATATTGATTTCGAATTCTTAAGGGTCATATCATCTAATTCAATCTTTAGGCTAAAGATAAATAAAATTAATAATTTTACTTGAGGAAAATACTTTCTTTTGTTTTTACCTAATATATTTACAGACATATTGGTGAAACCATGTTGCTTTTTGGTTATTTTTTTAGAGCAGGTTCCAAAGCTAAATTATTTGGCCTTGCTCTTTTTCATAATTCTTATCATGCTGGTCAAATTGGTCTTGCCATAATAAAAGGAGTAAATTAAATTAATTCTATTGTTTACTATGTCTATCATTTCATCTAATATTAGCCAAGCAGTAATCATCTTAGAAAATGAGGATCTTGTGGCAATCCCCACCGAGACGGTCTATGGGCTAGCAGGAAATATTTATAGTGATAAAGCCATTCGAAATATTTTTGAAGTTAAACAAAGACCCTTATTTAACCCTTTAATTGTCCACCTTCATTCCATCGAACAATTAGCGGATATTATCTTAGAATTCCCTGAAAAAGCGCAATTATTGGCTAAAACCTTTTGGCCAGGTCCCCTGACTTTACTTTTAAAGAAAAAACCGACTATTCCAGACTTGATTACTGCCGGAAAAGAAACCGTAGCGGTTAGAATTCCCAATCATCCGGTCACTTTGGAATTATTGAAAAACCTTTCTTTTCCTCTAGCAGCCCCTAGTGCGAATCCTTTTAATAGAATTAGCCCTACTAAGGCTATTCATGTTGAAAATTATTTTAAAGACTCTATTCAAATGGTTTTAGAGGGAGGCGATTGCAAAAATGGCCTTGAATCTACCATTGTCGGTTTTGAAAATAATGAACCCATAGTTTACCGGTTGGGGGCAATTTCAATAGAAGAAATTGAAGAGATTATTGGGGAAATTCAGATAAAAAATAAAGAGGAAAATGCCCCTGAAGCACCCGGAATGCTGGAAAAGCATTATTCCCCTAAAACCAAAACCTGTTTAAGCCAAGATATAGAAGGCTTCCTTGAAAATCATCCGAATAAAAAAATCGGAATAGTGAGTTTTTCTAGAAACTTTTCAGGAACCAATATTCTAAAAACAGAAATTTTATCTGAAAAAGAAGATTTAACGGAGGCTGCCGCTAATCTATATGCTGCCCTTCATAATCTAGATCAATTAGATTTGGATATTATCCTTGTCCAACCTCTGCCCAATATAGGTTTAGGGAAATCCATCAATGATCGTTTGGAAAGAGCTACGAAAGAATTTTAATTTTTTTGATGTAACCTTTGCTTCTCAAAATAATAATGTTAACTTTACGTTACATTGTTAACCAAATTAAAATTAGATAAGATGCAAGAAGATTTAATTATCCCTATTTTTGGAATGTTAACAGGTATTATCATTCCAATTGCTGTTTTTATTTGGAAATATAAAGATTCCAAAGGTAAAAGAGAAGCTGTTATTGAAATTTCAAAGAATTTAAATGATCCATCGAAAGTGGAAGAGCTTTTAACTATTTTTGAAGAGAGAAAAAAAGAGCCCATTGATTATCGAAGAGGTGGAGTAATTACCTTATTTGTGGGTATTGGTTTATTTAGTTTAGGATTTTTTTTCATTGGAAATATTCTAAAGGGGGTGGGTGTTTTAATTGGTTTAATAGGTATTGGTGTCATAATTGCAGGCTATCTTTATCCCAATACTGAAAAAGAATTGACAGACGCTGTGGATCATTTTGAAAAGCAATAGGGATGGGTAAAAACCATGAAAAATTATTAAATAATTTAGAAGAATTAAGAAAACAAGCGGGTTATACTCAGCAGGACTTGTCTGAGAAAGCGGAGGTATCCAGAAAGAGCATAAATGCTATTGAGAATGGGATTTATGTTCCTTCTACCGTATTGGCTTTGAAAATTTCAAGAACACTTAATTGTCGGGTGGAAGAATTATTTAAGTTACCATAAATTTAAAATAAGGAATATTTGGTAAATTTGGCTATAATAGCTGCTAAATGAAAGATAAAAAGCCTAAGATTCTAATTATTTATACGGGAGGCACAATTGGGATGTTTAAAGATTATCAATCCAATGCTCTAAAACCTCTTAATTTTTCAGAATTAGAAAAATACATTCCTGAGCTTAAACAAATTAATTGTAGTATTTCAAATTGGTCGTTTCAACAACCCATTGATTCCAGTAATTTTACTCCAAAAGAATGGGTATTATTGATTGAATTAATTGAATTGAATTATTCTGAATATGATGGTTTTGTTGTTTTACATGGAACAGATACCATGAGTTATTCGGCCTCCGCTTTAAGTTTCATGATTGAAAATCTTAAAAAGCCCATTATTTTTACTGGCTCTCAATTGCCAATAGGTGATTTAAGAACAGATGCCAAGGAAAACCTTATTACGGCAATTGAAATTGCGGCTCTTCAAGAAAATGGACAGCCTGTTGTTCAGGAAGTAGGTTTATATTTTGAATATAAATTATTTCGGGCAAATAGAACGACTAAGATTAGTACCTCCCATTTTAATGCCTTTTCTTCTCCTAATTTTCCTTGTTTGATTGAATCCGGAGTTGCCTTGGAGATCAATAGATCTTCCTTGAGATTGGCAGACCCTACCAAACCAACTATTTTTAGTAAAAAATTCCATGACTCCATTCTATTAATTAAATTATGAACTTTGTTATTACTATCATTTGTAGAAATCAATTCTT
>CAZXZK010000005.1:4917-11191 GCA_964645295.1 uncultured Cytophagales bacterium
TATTTCCTGGAATTAGAAAAGAAGTACTGACATCCCTGTTAAAAACCGAAGGGCTTAATGCGGTTTTGATTGAAAGTTTTGGAGCCGGGAATGTTCCCATGTTTGAATGGTTTAAAAAAATAATTTTAGATCTAATTGAATCGGGAATTCATATTATCAATATCACTCAATGTTTTGCAGGAGGCGTGATGTCTGCCCATTATGAAACAAGTTTTTCTAGAATTCATCCGAATATTATCAATGGTAAGGATTTAACCACAGAATCTGCTCTAACGAAATTAATGTATTTACTAGGACAAGATTTAGATCCAGTTAGATTTAAGGAAATTTATGAGCAAGAAATTAGAGGAGAGATGTGTTGAGAAAGAATAAAACCTCGCTATTTTAAGCGAATATAATATCTTTGAGAAGTCCTTTCGAGTTTTAGGGGAAAATTCCTGAATTTAATGTAAATTTGTGAGGTATTTTAACGAGTGATTATGATTCATTTTTTCGGGATTCCTTCTCAGAAAGTTTTTGCAGTTAGTTTGATTAAGGCCTTAAATTCTCCAGATATTTCAAAATTATCTTGGTTATTCGGGGAGGTAGATTTACTACCAGAAAAAGAAATTCAAGGGTATTTTATTGGTCCGAGGGCAACCATGATTAGTCCGTGGAGTACCAACGCTACTGAAATAACCCAGAATATGGGGATAGAAGGAATTATCAGAATTGAAGAATATTTGGCTGTTTCCCAAGATTTTGAGGATTATGATCCCATGCTTACCCAGAAATTTTCGCAATTAGATCAGACTTTATTTACTATTGACATTGAACCGGAAGCGATTTTGGAAATTGAAGATATTCAAGCATATAATTTACAAGAAGGCCTTTCATTAAGTGATGAGGAGGTTAATTACTTGGAAGGGGTTTCCAAGAGAATGGGAAGAAAATTAACCGATGCAGAGGTTTTTGGTTTTTCTCAGGTAAATTCTGAACATTGTCGACATAAAATTTTCAACGGAACCTTTGTAATTGATGGGGAGGAAAAGCCCTCATCGTTATTTAAATTAATAAAAAAAACTACTCAGACTCATCCAAATTCAGTCGTTTCAGCCTATAAAGATAATGTGGCTTTTATAAAGGGGCCGAAAGCCATTCAATTTGCTCCGAAAAGTCCGGATAAACCCGATTATTATCAGGAAACGGAAATGGAAACGGTCTTGTCTTTGAAGGCAGAGACGCATAATTTTCCCACGACGGTAGAGCCATTCAATGGGGCGGCAACGGGATCGGGAGGAGAAATCAGAGATCGATTAGCTGGGGGGAAGGGGGCTTTGCCCTTGGCCGGAACAGCTGTGTATATGACTCCCTATTCTCGGATTTCAGAGGGAAGAATATGGGAGGCCCTGGGAATGCCATCCAGAAAATGGTTATATCAAAATCCCATTGATTTATTAATAAAGGCTTCGAATGGGGCATCTGATTTTGGTAATAAATTTGGGCAACCTTTAATAAATGGATCTGTATTGACCTTTGAACACGAGGAAAATGGTAAGAAAATTGGCTATGATAAAGTAATTATGCAGGCTGGAGGGGTAGGATTTGGAAAAGCCAATCAAGCCTTAAAGGATCAGCCTGAAAAAGGGGATAAGATTGTGATTTTAGGGGGGGATAATTACCGAATTGGTATGGGAGGAGCAGCGGTATCAAGTGCAGATACGGGTGAATTTGGAGCGGTAATTGAATTGAATGCTATTCAGCGCTCTAATCCAGAGATGCAGAAAAGAGCTGCAAATGCCATAAGAGGAATGATTGAATCGGAGGAAAATCCAATCGTTTCAATACATGATCATGGTGCGGGAGGACATCTCAATTGTTTGTCTGAATTGGTGGAAGAAACCGGCGGGAAAATAGATTTGGATAAATTACCCGTAGGAGATCCTACTTTGTCTGCAAAGGAAATCATCGGGAATGAATCTCAAGAAAGAATGGGATTAGTGGTAGGAGAAAAAGATATTGAGTATTTAAAAAGGGTTTCAGACAGGGAGAGGGCTCCTATTTATACGGTAGGAGAGGTTACAAAGGATTTTAGATTTAGTTTTGAATCGTTTACAACGGGGGCTAAGCCAATGGATTTAGCACTTATAGACATGTTTGGATCTGCACCAAAGACCATTATGGAAGATATTACCATTTCTTTGCCATATAAAGATGGAATTTATGATAGTTCTAAAATTCAGTTTTATATCGAGCAGGTATTGCAATTGGAAGCAGTGAGTTGCAAGGATTGGTTAACGAATAAAGTAGATAGATGTGTAGGAGGAAAAGTTGCGATTCAGCAATGTGTAGGGCCACTTCAATTACCCTTAAATAATTGTGGTGTAATGGCTTTAGATTATAAAGGGGTAGATGGGGTTGTAACAGCCATTGGGCATAGCCCTGTATCTGCCTTGGTAAATGCCGCAGCGGGAAGTAGAAATAGTATAGCAGAATCCCTGACAAACATCATTTGGGCACCTTTAGAGGATAAGTTGAAGTCTGTTTCTTTGTCGGCAAATTGGATGTGGCCATGTAATAATCCGGGAGAGGATGCCCGATTATATGAAGCGGTGGAGGCGGTTTCAGATTTTGCTCTTCAATTAGGAATTAATATCCCAACAGGAAAGGATTCCTTATCCATGAAACAACGTTATCCGGATGGGGATGTCATTGCTCCAGGAACGGTGATTATTTCTGCTGTGGCGCATTGTAAGGATTTCACGAAGGTGGTTGAGCCGATGCTGGATAAAAATGGAGGAGCGATTTATTATATTAATTTCTCTCAGGATAAGTTCAAGCTAGGTGGTTCCTCCTTCCAACAGGTTTTAAATGCTATTGGGTCGGATGTTCCAGATATTCAAGATCCAGAATTTTTTAAAGAAAGTTTTAATAAGGTTCAGCAACTAATTAGTGAGGGTGAGATTTCAGCAGGGCATGATATAAGTTCAGGAGGATTAATTACTACGATTTTAGAAATGTGTTTTTCAGATAATCAATTAGGGGCGAATATAGATTTAAGTGAATTGGGGGAAGAAGATATCATTAAGGTATTATTTTCTGAAAATGCGGGAATATTGATTCAAGCAAAAGACAAAGAATCTGAAGTAAGAATTGAAGGGGCAGGTTTAAAGGCCATTAAAATTGGTGAAGTAGCTTCGGTTGGGCAGCTTAAATTAAAGAATTACCAAGCGGAATTAAGTTTTTCAGTGGAAGATTTAAGGGATATATGGTATAAAACGTCTTATTTATTAGATTCAAAACAAACTGCGAATAAAAAGGCAAAAGAAAGATTTGATAATTATAAATTACAAGCATTAAATTATCGATTCCCTGAGAATTTTGATGGTAAATTACCTGAAATATCTCATGGGGCTCGTCCGAAAGCAGCCATTTTACGTGAGAAAGGTTCAAATTCAGAACGTGAGATGGCAAATGCCATGTATTTGGCTGGCTTTGATGTGAAAGACGTTCATATGACCGATTTAATTTCAGGAAGGGAGACTTTGGAAGACATTCAGTTTATAGGAGCAGTAGGGGGTTTTTCAAATTCAGACGTTTTAGGATCAGCCAAAGGTTGGGCAGGTGCATTTAAATATAATGAAAAAGCAAATAAAGCTTTAAAGAATTTCTTTGCAAGACCCGATACTCTTTCGGTAGGGATTTGTAATGGTTGTCAATTATTCATGGAATTGGAATTGATTCATCCGGAATTAGAAGTTCATGGGAAAATGTTACATAATGATTCCCATAAACATGAAAGTAGTTTCACTTCAGTAAAAATTGAGAAGAATCATTCCATTATGTTATCCACCTTAGAGGGTTGTACTTTGGGGGTATGGATTTCACATGGAGAGGGGAAATTCCATTTGCCATTAAAAAAAGAAAATTATCATATTGTTGGGAAATATGCCTATGAGTCGTATCCATCCAATCCGAATGGAAGTGATTATAATACGGCCATGTTGACAGACGCGAGTGGTAGACATTTAGTAACGATGCCCCATATTGAAAGATCAATCTTCCAATGGAACTGGGCTGATTATCCTAAGGGAAGGAAAGATCAGGTGAGTCCATGGATAGAAGCGTTTGTCAATGCAAGAAAATGGATAGAAAACCCTTCCTTTCCTACTTAAGGGAGAGGCCTATTGCGAAACCGAAATTAATCAATCTAATCTTGAGGGAGTTTATTGAATGAGATTAAATTTTATTGATAAATTCAAATAAACTAAATTCAGTCGGAATATCCATCTTCAATCGGAGACGATATCGCTTCATTTCTACTGATTTCGTAGATATGTTGAAAAGATTGGCTATTTCTTTTGAGCTTAAACCGCTGCGAATATAGGTCACTAATAAATAATCTTGTTGACTTAATTTATTCCCATATTTAATTCGAATTTTTTGAATAAATTCTTGGTCAAATTCATTAAAAGCGGTTTCAAATCGTTGCCAGTCAGCCTTTTCAGAAATATTTCTTTCGATAAACTTTTTCAGTTTGCTTAAGTCTATGGCATGGTTCTTTTCAATATGGATTAATTCTTCCCCTATTTGTTTTAATAGCGTATTTTTTCGGATGATATTTTCAGAGGTAATAATTAATTCTCTCTTTTTATTTTTTAATTCTGATTGAAGATTTTTCCTCATCAAATTATCAATTTTTTCTTTTTCTATTAATTCTTGAGTTTCTATTTTCTTTTTATTTTCTAAGGCAATTTTTTTCTCTCTCCTTTTAAAATATAGACTTGTAAATAGAAATAGACTGAAAAAAAGAATAATAAAGGTGGTTAAATAAATCGCGATAAAGAATTGATTTAAATACCAAGGCGGATTTACTGTAAACTGGATAAAAAGGATTTCATTTTTAAATGAATTATTCATGATTGAAATCTTTAATTGATATTTACCAGGTTCTAAATTGATTAAATCAATTTGGCCTTTAAAGGAAGTTTCTTTTATTATTGGAAGTCCATTTTTTTCTAATTGATATTGGAGGGCAATCGGTTCGTATTTTTGGAAATTAGGATTCGTAAAAGAAAATCGAATGGAATTATTATTGAAGGGAAGGATGATTTCTATTGATTCAAAATCTATTGGAATCCAGGTATTTTCCTTTAAGATTTGAATTTTAGTTAATTTGATAGGATTAATCATTTGGTTATTCAAAGCGATTTGATCGAAAAGAATGAAACCATCGGATAATCCAATGAGGTATTTATCTTCGGTAAGATAATTGATGTTTTCAAAGCCAGAATTTCCAAGATTTTTTGTCACCAAATCGGGTAAATAATTTTTAATTTCTATGATTGAATTGTTTAAGACATTCTTTTGAAAGAATTTTAAACCGTCTTTTTCAAGGCTTAATAGGCTTTCGCCTTTCCCTTTAAACATAGAAGAAGAAACATGTTTTTCTGGATTAAATTGTTTGGTTAGCCCTGAATCTATTTGAATGGTTTGATTATTTATTCGATAGATTCCTTTATTCGTTTTATAGAGAATTTCATTATTAAGTTTAAACAAGGAGCTTTTTTCTCCTTTTTTTCCCAAATTTTTGAAAGACAGAAGTTTTGAAAAATCTGGTTGAAAATTTAATTCGTATAAACCTAAATATTCATTATTCACATAGATCAATTGGTTTTTAAATTCAAAATAGCGAGAAGAATTTTTAAATTTCTTTGGTTTTAGTTTTAATTTTAAACCCTTATCCGTTTTTTCAAAAATATAGACACCTTCGTAAGTCCCAGCAGCAAGAATTGTGGAATTATCAGGATTTTCTTTAATTTCCCAAAAGCCTATTTCCTTATTTATTTTCCTGACAGAATGATCTTTTTTTATTTCATCTAAGCCACCATTGCTGCTGCAATATAATTTATCATCGATGACGCTTAAACTCCAAATTTGTCCTCTAATTTCATTTATTGGTAAGATTTCTTTTTTCGTATCATTTTTAAAATAAAATAAGCCTTGGTTCGTCCCTAGATAAACTTTTTGATTAAAATATATGGCAGTATAAACAGACCCAATATCTTTTATTTGATTGAAGTATTCTAAGTATGGAGAATTATAATTGATCAATGATATTCCTCTATCTAAGCCAAGCCAAATATTTTCTTCTTTATCTTCAAAAATACTTAATATGGTATTATTTGCTAGGCCCTTATTTTTATTGAAAGAATCCAATAATTCATTTTCCTGATTATAGATTCTTATACCATTATCAATCGTTCCAATCGCAATTTTTTTTGATTTTAATTGG
>CAZXZK010000005.1:11201-19141 GCA_964645295.1 uncultured Cytophagales bacterium
TAAGGCTGATTTATTGGCCGAGGACATTAGAAAAGAATGGAATAGATATTTTTTTCTGGGAAACGGATTTTGGATTCACGGATAAAACCCTGAGAGTCATAAGGGTAACAAATTCCTGTTTGTGTAACGAAGTTTGCTTGGTTATTGATTTCAATTAGACCAACAATTTCATTAAGATTTATTTTTATGTTGGTATTTATGGGTTTAATTTGATTTAAATTGATAGAAAAAAAACCTTTATCCAAATCCAGATAAATGACTTCGTTTTTTATTTTGAAAAGACTATTATTATTAAAATTTCCATCAATTCTTTTATAAGAATTTTGTTGAAGATTGACAAGGTAAATATGTTCAAAGGATTGGAAGACAAGGTTATCATTGATATTTAAAATATTCCAAAAGGTCTCCCCATCTTCCATCTGAATAGCCAGTTTTTCTGGAATAGAAGTATATTCAAATTCTCCAATTTCATTTTTTTTCCAATAGCCAAAATCCATTAGGCCTCCACTGTAAAATATTTCATTCAAACTTAGAACAGATCGAAATATAGTTGCTTGATTAATTTTATATTTTTCCCATGCCTCACCATTATAGATTAAAAGATTATCATGATTAGCAAAAATAAGTTCCCCATTTTGGTTTTGGGTGATATCCCAAATTTGATTTTGCCCTTGGTATTCTTGAGGTGTAAAATTTCTAATCGGATGACCTAATTGTCCGTAAATGCTAAAACAAAACATCCAATATAAGCTAATAAGACAGAATTTTTTCATAAATATTTTAGGTTAAATCCAATTTTTACCTCTACAAATACACTCAAAATATTTTTTTTACACTCTGTAATATTATTTATAAAATATTGAAAAACAAATAATTATAATTTATTTTTTTAATAAGAGTTTATTTGTAGAGGAATAAAATTACTCTCATTCAATCAACAATTTTAATTTTGGAATGTTTTAATCAATACTATTTCATTTAACAACTAAAACTACAAAATCATATGAAAGGGAAGTTTTATTTAACCATCTACCTTTTAATAGCTATTCCCATTTTATCCATGGCGCAGAATAGGCTTATCAAGGGAAAGGTGAGCGATGAAAATGGACTTGGCTTACCCGGTGTTAGCATTCTTTTGAAAGGGTCTACTTCGGGTTTTCAATCGGATGTGGATGGCAATTTTCAAATCTCCGTCCCATCTGAGACAAGAGCATTTGTTTTTTCATTTGTTGGTTATGAGAAAAAGGAAGTTCTAATTGGAGACCAAACCACTTTGAATGTTCAATTGGCACCGCTTCAAAATAATTTAGAGGAGGTGGTTGTCATCGGCTATGGTAGTCAGAAATTAACCAAAGTTTCTGGATCGATTGCTACTGTCAAATCCGCTGAAATTCAGAAACTGAATCCTGTGCGGGCGGAGGATGCTTTGCAGGGGAGGGCTTCAGGGGTAACTGTTATTTCACCGGGTACACCCGGTGCCAAACCGACTGTATTAATTCGGGGTATTCCATCTTATTCTGGTACGGATCCCGTGGTGATAGTAGATGGTTCTATTCAAACCTTAGACGATTTAAATTCTATATCTGCCGCTGATATTGCTTCCATCAATGTTCTTAAAGATGCTGCCACAACCGCTATTTATGGGGTTAAAGGAGGGAATGGGGTGATCGTAGTAACAACAAAATCCGGTAAGAAAAACCAAAAAACAGAATTTAATTTCTCGAGTTCTTTAGGTGTTCAACAAGTTTTGAATCAGTTAGGTGTAACGAATGCTTCTGAATACGCCGCTTTGGTGAACGAAGGAAGTTTAAGTTCGGGTGGAGGAATCATTTTTTCCGATATTGCTTCATTAGGCCTTGGGACTAACTGGCAAGAGCAGGTTTTTGAGACCCCTATTTATCAAACGCATACTTTATCTGCAAGGGGAGGATCAGACAAGATGAATTATTTTATTTCGGGGGGGTATTTAGGCCAGGGGGGTATTGTAGGAGGTTCGGATAAATCCTATTTTAACCGATTAAATGGAACCATCAATCTTGATTTTGATTTAACAAAACGTTTAAAATTTATTGCAAACACGAGTTTTGTTAATATTAAAGGGGCAGGTATTCCAGAAAATTCAATTAATTCGGTTTTATCCAATTCAATTAATTTTGACCCAACCGTTCCAGTTTTTAATAATGTCCCTGGAACAGTCGGACGATATTCTTTTTCGAATAATATTCTCTCAGAAATATTTAATCCATTAACTCAATTAGAGAATACCTACAATAATTCTAATACGAATAAATTTTATGGGAAATTGGAGTTACAGTATAAATTAATGGACAATCTTCAATTTACTGCCCGTTATGGTTATACTAATACAGATGTAACCTCCAAAGCTTTTAATCCATTGGTTTTTTATGGCCCAAGCCATATTAATTCAACCTTAAATTCGGATGGTTCTGCGAGAATTGGGGTAAATAATTCTGTTTATCAGGAAAAAACAACTTATTTCAATTATACCTTAGAGCAATTCATCAATTACAATAAAACCTTTGGTGAAAATCATCATTTTGATGCCATATTAGGATTTTCTTTGGCCAAGGTTACTGGAAATTCAATCAATGGTTCAAGGCAGGATGTTCCTTTTAATTCTTGGGATTATGCAGATATTTCGGCGGCCACAGGAATTGCTCCTAATTCCGGGATTAGTTTAGCTAATTTTCGATATGAGAGAAGAAATCTTTCCTATTTTTCACGTTTTAATTATGATTATAAAGAGACCTATTTGGCTTCATTATCTGCAAGAAGAGATGGTTCTTTTGCTTTTGGGGCTAATAATAAGTTTGCCAATTTTTATGCAGGATCAGTCGGTTGGGTTTTATCCAATGAAGACTTTTTCCAATCTAATTTTATAAATTATTTTAAAATTAGAGCTTCTTATGGAATCACTGGAAACGAAAATGTTAGTCCTCAAATTCAACGGATTTCGACAGAAATTTATAGTTATAATTTGGGGCAAAATGCCGGTTATACTTTTGGTGATTTACCAACTTCCATTGGTTCAACGGTTATTTCTTTTAAAAATGATGATTTAGGTTGGGAAAAACAAAGGCAGTTAAATGCGGGTTTTGATATGGACTTTTTAGATGGGAAATTTAGTCTAACCGCAGATTATTTTGAAAAAAATATTAGTGGTTTATTATTCACTCCATCTTTGTCGTTGTATTTGGGAACAGCAGCCGCACCATCAGCGAATATTGGAACTACTAAAACATCTGGTTTCGATTTAAATTTTGGTTATAATAACCAATTTGGTAAAAATTGGAATATTCGTACCAACCTAACGCTGACACATGCTAAAAATTTGGTAACCAATACCAATAATGGAGTTATATTCGGAGGCTATTATGGTATTCCAACCCAAACGGTTACGCGTTTTGAGACAGGTTATTCACCCGGTTATTTTTTCGGATTTAAAACAGATGGGTTATTTCAAACCATAGAGGAAATAAGTGCTTCGGCCACTCAGCCCAATGCTCAACCAGGCGATATTAAATATGTTGATATCAATCAGGATGGGGTAATTAATGATGCAGATAGAACAAAAATTGGAGATCCATTTCCTCAGTTTACCGTCGGTCATAGTCTTACTATTTCATTCAAAAACCTTGATTTAACCACCTTCCTTTATGCTTCTATTGGAAATGATATTTACCGAGCCTATGATAGGAATTTAGCTATGACGAATAAACCAAGGAGTATTTTAGCAAGATGGACGGGCCCAGGTACAACCAATGATGCTCGTTATCCTCGTTATAGTTTTGTGGATGGAAACAATAATACCAGGCCTTCTGATCGGTATGTAGAAGATGGTTCTTTTTTAAAGGTTAAAAATATCCAATTAGGATATACCTTACCGAATAAATTTCTAAAAACTTCGGCTATTCAGTCTTTTAGAGTTTTTGCTCAGGTAAAAAATGCCTTTACGTTCACCAGATATTCTGGTTTTGATCCTGAGATTTCAGGAGGAATTTTGGATACGGGAATTGATAGAGCAGCCTATCCACAGGCTCGGACTTTTTTAGTCGGCTTAGACATTAGATTTTAAAATTTTTTTAATCGATAAAAATGAAAAATTTAAAAAATAAAATTTTGATTTTAATATTCACCACCATGAGTTTTTCATGTAGTGATTTTGTGAATTATGATCCAAAGGAGAATTTTCAAATTACGGCAGATGATTATTTAAAAACACCGGATGATTATCAGAAAATGGTCATTGGATGTTATTCCCCAATGCAATGGTTGTGGCAGCTTCAAGTTATTGGAGATATTGCGTCTGATAATTCTGTTAGTGGTGGAGAGAACGCTACGGATCAATTAGGATTCCAACAAATTGATGATTTTCAAATTACTCCAGTAAATAGTTATTTATCAGAGGCTTGGAAGTCTTGTTTTGAAGGAATCAATCGGGTGAATTATTTAGTTGAAAATCAAGATAAACTTGATTTTACAGGAAAAGAGTCTTTATACGGACAAATCTATTTTTTACGTGCTTATTATTATTTCAATTTGGTTCGAAATTTTGGGGATGTCCCATTATTTACGGATAGAAGGTTAGGAGTAGGCGATTCAGGTAATCTTAAAAGAGCTCCTAAATCAGAGGTATATGCTCAAATTGAAAAGGATTTATTAGCTGCGATTGAGGTATTACCTATATCCAATCCGGAGAAGGGAAGAGTTACTAAATATGCTGCTCAAGCTTTATTGGGAAAGGTGTATTTATACCAAGAGAAATTTGATGAAGCCGCCAATATTCTTGAATTGGTAGTGAATGGGCCATTTAGATTAATAGAAGATTATGCGCTTATATTTTTAGCATCCGGAGAAAACGGTTCTGAATCGATTTTTGAGGTTCAGTATTCTAATATTAGTCCATTTTACGATTGGTCTAATCCTGGTAGAGGACAAGGGAATTTGGCTGTTCAGGTTTCTGGTATTCGAAATATTACAGGAACAAGTCCTTATGCTCAGGGTTGGAGTACCAATTTGCCAACAACAGATTTAGCGAATGCCTTTGAAAGGGGGGATTCAAGAAAAGCGGTAACTATATTAGATATAGACGCTTATATTGCTGCTAACCCTTCCTTTAATATTACCTATCAGGTAGCACCTTATAAAAATACCGGTTTGTATAACCAAAAATATCTACCTAGAAAAGGCGAAACATCCGGACAATTGGAATTGAATTATTTGAATAACTATCGGGTGATTCGTTATGCGGATGTATTATTGATGGCAGCAGAGGCGAATAATAGAAAGTCTAATCCGAATGATTCAAAAGCAAGGGATTATTTAAATATAGTAAGAGAGAGGGCTTTTGGAGATAATAATCATTCGATTAATGCCTCGGGAGAAGCATTAAAACAAGCAATTTGGCAAGAGCGCAGGCTAGAATTAGGAATGGAAGGAGATCGATTTTATGATTTAGTGAGAACAGGTCAAGCTGCTGTGGAAATAGGGGGTTTTCAAGTTGGGAAAAATGAAGTTTTCCCTATTCCACAAAATGAAATAGATGTGTCTAATTTAGAGCAAAACCCTGGTTATTAATTTTTAAAGAGATAGAAAGATGAAAAATATTCGATTATACCTAGGCTTTACCTTATTAATCTTGGGTCTTGGAGCTTGCCAGAAAGATTTTTTCCAAGATATAAGTTTTGTGAATTCTGCCACCGCCCCAGATAAATTATCTGCTTTGTTTACGATTTCACAAGATAATTCTGGAAAGGTTAAAATCACTCCAAATGGCGAGGGGGCTGTAAAATATGATATAAATTTTGGGGATGGGACTCCAAATACGACCACGCTGGAGGCTGGTAAATCCGTCTCACATACCTATTCCGAAGGCATTTATCAAGTTAAAATGACGGCTTATTCAACCAATGGGCTTGTTTCGGAAGCGACCCAAGATTTAACGGTTTCCTTTAAAGCACCAGAGAATTTGGAGGCAAAAGTGGAGATAGATAATGAAAACAGTTTTAAGGTAAACGTTTCTGCAACAGCAGATTTTGAAACCTATTTTCAGGTTTATTTTGGGGATGAAGCACCTAATGAATTGCCAGTTGATTTTAATGAAGGACAAACCATCAGCCACATTTATGAAAATGTTGGGACCTATTCTATAAGGGTTGTTGCATTAAGTGGTGGAAAGGCAAGCTCGGAAGTAGTAAAGGAAATTACGATTTCCAATCCGATCGTATTACCACTTGATTTTGAAGGACCGGCCAGCACTTATTCATTCATTAATTTCGACGGTGGAAATACAAGCGTCATAAGTAATCCTCATAAAACTGGGTTGAATACCAGTAATCAGGTGGCTAAAATGGTTAAAAACCCTGGACAAGTTTGGGGAGGAAGTTTAATTCAATTAGATCAGGCGATTGATTTTTCACAGAATAAAATCTTCCGAATGAAGGTATATTCTCCGCGTATTGGTGCTAAGGTATTATTGAAAGTAGAAAATGCAAGTAATGCTTCAATTAATTTTGAAAAGGAAGTTTTAACAACGAAGGCCAATGAGTGGGAGGATTTAGTATTTGATTATTCCGCCATCAATACCGCCAATTCTTACCATAAAATTGTCTTAATTTTTGATTTAGGATCAGCAGGGGATGGTTCAGCAAATTATACTTGGCTGCTAGATGACATCAGGCAAACCAATGTATTACCATCCAACCAACTGAGTTTACCAGTTACATTTGATAATTCCAATGTTGTCTATAGTCCAGTAGATTTTGGTAGGGCAGAAACGGTATTAGTCAATGATCCTACTAATGCAACAAATAAGGTATTAAAGACAACAAAAACTTCTGGTGCTGAAACTTGGGCGGGTACTACCCTCGGAGCGGGAGTCGGATTCGCAAGTCCGTTTGCCTTCACTGCAGGAAATGTAAGTATGACTGTTCGCGTTTATTCGCCGGCAGCTGGAATAACCGTAAAATTAAAAGCCGAAGATCATTCAGATAATACTAAATCGGTTGAAAGTGATGTTGTTACTACGAAAGCAAATGCTTGGGAAACCTTAACCTTTGATTTCACCAATCACACTTCGGGGACGCCAGCCCTAAATACCAATTATTCCTATGATATGGTTTCCATTTTCTTTGATTTTGGTAATGCGGGTTCTGGAAAAGTATTTTATTGGGACGATTTAACTCTTGTAAATAAGAGCATTAATCAAAAATTAACCATTCCACTAGATTTTGAATCCTCGGATTTAAGATTTGAAATTACTGATTTTGATGGTGGTAATTTATCGGTTGTGGATAATCCTCAGAAATCTGGCATCAATACCACCTCTAAGGTGGCTAAGATGGTTAAAAATTCGGGTCAACCTTGGGGAGGATCTTATATCACTCTTTCAGAACCCATTGATTTTTCTACTAAAAACCAATTTCATATGAATGTTTTTGCTCCTAAGGTAGGTGCGAAAGTTTTATTGAAGGTGGAGAATTTAACGGATGGAGGAATTAGTTATGAAAAAGAAGTATTAACCAAACAAGCTGGCCAATGGGAGGACATTAGTTTTGATTTTTCTGGAATTGATCAATCTAAATCCTATCAAAAACTTGTACTGATTTTTGAACTAGGAACCGTTGGTAATGGTTCAACAGATTTTACTTATTATATCGATAATATTTCACTTAAATAAGGAAAAAAATGAAAAAATATCTAAAAATAATATGGACGATATTCGTTTTGGCTGGAGCAGGATTGATCTCTTGTAGTCCTGAGGAATATTCCTTCGGGGAATTAATAACTCCCACCGAATTATCTTTGAATACGACTGTTAGGGGGCAAAATGCAACCACCCCTGGAGGAGATGGAAGTGGAAAAGTTACCATCTCCACTTCTGCCAAAAATGCCATCACTTATAAAATAGATTTTGGTGA
>CAZXZK010000005.1:19151-19633 GCA_964645295.1 uncultured Cytophagales bacterium
GATGGAACAATTAAAATGGTACCATCTGGAAGTATAGAATATAAGTACTCTTCTCCTGGATATGGGGATTATACCATTACAGTTACCGCAGTAGGCACGGGAGGTGTCACTTCCGTGATTAGCACAAATGTGAAGGTCTTTGTTTCTTTTCAAATCCCGCTTAATATATTTAATTATTTAACAGGAGGTAGTTCAAAGGTATGGCAGACCGATGCTGGAGCTGTGGGGCATGTGGGGGTAGGACAACCGGATTATTTCTGGAGCAATTATTATTCTGCTGAGCCAAATACCCGTAATCCATTCTTGTATGATGATGAAATAACCTTTGCAGCCAATGGGGAAAATATTGAAATGACAGTAGACAATAAAGGCTTGTCTTCTTTAATTGCTGCTGCAACGAATTTTTATGGGTTCTCTGGGCCAGATGGAGGATATCCCTTAGATACAGAGGGTACTAAACCCTTAGCATTTTCAGATGCTAC
>CAZXZK010000005.1:19643-55098 GCA_964645295.1 uncultured Cytophagales bacterium
CGGGGTCAACATCGGATATTTCAACAAAAATCCAATTTACAGTGCCAGGAAATGGGATAATTAATTTTGGAACTGGGGGAAATACCTATGAAATATTAGAGATTACTGAAAATACCATGACACTTCGAAATATTGGTTCAGATGGATTAGCATGGTATCAAAAATTAAAGGTTAAAAAATGATAAAGGAAATTGCAAAGGTATTTTCTTTCCTCCTGTTAGTTTCTTTTTCCTCTTGTAAAGAAGGATTGGAAGGGCCTGAGGTAGACAATACAGTTCCATCTAATTTGGTTATTGAAGCAAAAATTAGTGAGGATGGTTCTGGGATTGTAGCATTTCAAGCAAAAGCCGATAATGCGATAAGTTATGATTTTGAATTTGGTGACGGAGTCATACAGACCGGGACAAAAGGAGATATTTCTTATCAATATACCTTGTCCGGAACGAATATTTTTACTGTTCGGGTGACAGCTAAAAGTTCTTCTGGGGCGATCATTAAAAAATCTATACAGATTGAGGTGACTGTTGAAACACAGACAACCGGAGTAATTTGGTCTGATGAATTTAATATTGATGGTGCTCCAAATCCTGAAAAATGGGGATATGATATTGGTGCAGGAGGTTGGGGTAATGGAGAATCTCAATATTATACTAATCGATCATCGAATGTAGTGGTAAAAAACGGGGTTTTAAAAATTACAGCAATCAAAGAGCAAATTGAAGGCAGTGAATATTCTTCTGCTAGAATTTTAACTAAAGGAAAATTCGACTTTAAATATGGCAAAGTTGAAATTAAAGCTAAGTTGCCTGCAGCCAAGGGAACTTGGCCAGCTTTATGGATGTTGGGAAGTAATTTTGATCAAGTTGGATGGCCTGATTGTGGGGAAATAGACATCATGGAGCATGCTGGAAATGAATTAAATAAAATTCATGGGACACTTCACTACCCTGGAAGGTTTGCCGGAAATGCAAATACTGGAACAAAAACAATTCCAAATGTCACAACAGAATTTCATGTTTACGGATTAGAATGGGACGCTAACATCATAAAAATGACTGTAGATGGGCAAACAATCCATACGGTTGCCAATAATGCAAGCATTCCTTTTAACCATAATTTCTTTCTTATCTTGAATGTGGCTATGGGAGGTACATTTGGTGGAGCCATTGATCCTAATTTTCAATCTGATTCTATGGAAATAGATTATATAAGAGTTTACAAATAAAATTATCAATAAAACTATCTTTAAAATGAAAAAGACTTATTTAAATGTATTGAAATCAACACTAAGGATTTTAGTGATGATTTTAGTTGTTATTGCGTGTAAAAAGGAAGAAATTGAACCTACCCCTACACCGAATCCGGAGCCTGAACCAACCAAAATAGTGGTAGGAGATTGTTCTGATTTTACCGTTGGAACCTTAAATTTAAATACTGCTACATTAGGTTTTGAATGTACAGGTTTAACCTTTGCGGATTCAACCGCCTATAGTGATGCGAATACAAAAGGTACTTGGGGAAGATTTGGCGATAAAGGAGTTACTGGATCTTTTGTGGCGCTTACCTATGCAAATAATCCTTCTAAGGGAGGAATTAATACTTCTGAAAAAATAATTAAAGTTACAGAGAAGGCTGCTATTGAACCTTGGGCTGGTTTCTTTTTTAATTTAAGTGAAAAAGTAAATTTCCCTTCAGGAAAAGAAGCTGTATCTGTCGATATCTATTCCGCAGCACCCGGACAAAAAGTTACTCTAAAATTAGAAGATAAGACTAATAATGAAGTTTATAAAGAGGCCACTTATGCTACTACAGCTACAGGAGCTTGGGAAAAAATTACGTATAATTTTTCTGCGGCCGAGTCTGGAAAATATGATAGAATTACCATGATTATGAATAATGGTGCCAGTAATTCTGCAGACGTAGTTTATTATTTTGATAATATTGCCTTTACCGAACCAGTAGATAGAGGAACGCCTAATTCAGCAGCAAAGGATCCAACCCTGGCATCA
This sequence comes from uncultured Cytophagales bacterium, assembly GCA_964645295.1. Taxonomy (GTDB): domain Bacteria; phylum Bacteroidota; class Bacteroidia; order Cytophagales; family Spirosomataceae; genus CAZVFE01. The sequence continues at coordinate 21,653 of CAZXZK010000005.1, forward strand.
AATGAAGTATTATCCATTTATTCGAATAAATACGGAAATTTAGCTGATACAGATTTTAATCCAAATTGGGGTCAGTCTACAATGGTAAGTGAGGTTGAAATTGTTACTGGAAATAAAGCCTTAAAATACGCTGATTTAAATTATCAAGGAACTCAATTTGCTAATCCATTAAACGTAAAATCCTATAATACCATCCATATCGATTATTGGACAGCAAATTCTACAAAATTAAATTTCTTTTTAATTTCTACTGGACCTATTGAAACAGCAAAAGCGCTACCAATAACTACGGGAGAGTGGAAATCGATAGATATTCCTTTATCAGATTTTGCTGGAGTTGATTTAGCGGATATTATTCAATTTAAAGTAGATGGAGATGGTACTGTTTTCTTCGATAATATTTATTTCTGGAAAGATCCTAATCAGGTTAGCAATTCACTTAATCTTCCTTTAGATTTTGAATCCGCCACTTTAGACTATAAAATTACCAATTTTGATGGGGGAAATTTAACTGTGGAGGATAATCCGAATAAATCAGGAATCAATACTTCGAATAAAGTAGCAAAAATGGTAAAAAATTCTGGGCAACCTTGGGGAGGTTCGTTCATGACTTTATCTTCCCCTATTGACTTTTCTTCGAAGACTCAATTCCATATGAATGTCCATTCTCCAAAAGTAGGGGGGAAGGTCTTGTTAAAAGTTGAAAATGCGGGTGATGGAAATATCAATTTTGAAAAGGAGGTATCTACCACCAAAGCGAATGAATGGGAGGATTTAACTTTTGATTTTTCTGGGATTGATAAAACAAAATCCTATCAAAAGGTGGTAATTATTTTTGACTTAGGAACCATGGGGGATGGGTCAAGTATTTTAACAAGTTTTCTTGCAATTGTTTTCGGTTTTTCTTCCACGGAGGATAAATCAAAAGAATATAAATTGGTTTGGTCTGATGAATTTAATTATTCTGGTGAGATAGATAAATCCAAATGGTTTATGGAAACCGAGGCTCCACAAAATGGTTCATGGTATAATGGAGAATTACAACATTATACTGATCGGAAAGATAATGCTTTTGTGAGTGATGGAACCTTAAAGATTATTGCCAAAAAAGAGCGTTTTCATTCAACAGGGACTGATAAAAACTATACTTCAGCTAGGTTAAATTCGAAATTTCACTTTACTTATGGAAAGGTGGAGGTAAGGGCAAAATTACCAAGGATGCAAGGGACTTGGCCTGCCATTTGGGCCCTAGGTTCGGATTTTCAAACGAATGCTTGGCCTAAATGTGGCGAAATTGATATCATGGAGCAATTATTTGAAAACCATACCATGGTTCAGTCAGCCGTGCATGTAGCAGCAAGATATGGCGATAGAACCTTGGTTGGCAAGCTAGATGTTTCTGATGTTACTGAGAACTTTCATGTTTACGGTTTGGAATGGGATGAAGAAAAATTAGTGTTTTCTGTTGATGGAAAGTCTTTTTTAACCTATAATCCTGAAAATCGTCAGGAAGATTTTTGGCCATTTTTTAGAGACCAATTTTTACTTTTAAATGTGGCAGTTGGGGGAAATCTAGGAGGATCTGTGGACCCTAATTTTACGCAAGATCAAATGGAAGTAGATTATGTAAGGGTTTACCAAAAATAATGGTAAATTGAATAAAAAAATAGCCACTGAAAAGTGGCTATTTTTTTTATTTATCATTAAACCAAACCATTATATAGACCACAATTATAACAACGATGACTGAAATGATGTTGTCAACATAATTACAGGATGCCTTTGATTTCTCTTATTCGAAATACCTTAATAATTAAAGCCGCATCAGGCTGTTATTTAGTTGAAAATTTAAAAATAGTATGTGATTCATATATTTTTCCTGGCTTCAATACCACAGACGGAAAATCTTTTTGATTGGGAGAATCCGGATAATGCTGTGTTTCCAAACATAAACCTGTTCGGTAGGGCGCATTACTGCCATCTAGGAAATTACCCGTATAGAATTGGATACCTGGCTCATCCGTTAGAATTTCCATGATTCTTCCAGATCCAGAATGGCTTAAGGTTGCAGCATTTCTAAGCCCAATTCCTTGCTCATTCAATACCCAACAATGGTCATATCCTAAGCCTCTTTTTAATTGTTCATTTTCAACTTGGATATCTTTTCCAATTTCTTTTGCCAGAGTAAAATCAAAAGGAGTATCTTTTACGGAAGCGATTTCTCCTGTTGGAATAAAGGTTTCATCTACGGGTAAATAAGCATCCGCATGTATTTTTAATTCGTGGTCTAAAATGGTAGATTCTAAATTTCCTGATAAATTAAAATAACTATGTTGCGTTAAATTGATTATGGTTGTTTTATCAGTTTCTGCAAAATAATCTACCTTAATTTCATTATTATTTGTTAAGGTATAAATAACTTTTGATTGTAAATTACCAGGATATCCTTCTTCCATATCTTTGCTTAGATAGGTAAGTGTCAATACGGCTTCGTTATTGATAATTTCTGCATTTGCATTCCAAATTACTTTATCAAATCCTTTTAATCCTCCATGCAAATGATTTTTTCCATTGTTTTGTGCCAAGGGATATTCTTGACCCTCTAAACTAAATTTTCCATCTGCAATTCTATTTCCATACCGACCAATTAAAGCTCCAAAATAGGGATTCTTCGTTTCATAATCAGCAATATTATCATATCCCAAGACGATTTCACCTATTTCCCCATTTTTGTCGGGTGTTTGAATGGACGTAATGATTCCTCCATAGGTAATAACTTGTACTACCATGCCATTGGTATTTTTTAAGGTATAACGATCAACCTTCGAACTATCCGATAAATTTCCGAATACATTTTTTTCTATTGTAGAAATTTTTTGGTCTTTTTGGCTACAAGAAACCATCGTAAATATACTTAGGATGGCGAAAAATAATTTTTTCATAGTTATTAATTTTTCGGTTTAATATTTTTCAAAATGTCGTTTATTTGCTGCCATGGAATTTTTAAAGGTATTGATTTCAGTTTTATCATCAATAATCAATAATTCTACTCCAGTCATTTTTTTAAATTCTTAAATACATTCAGTTTTATGAGCTTGGGTATAAACTGTATGGTGCGCACCTTGACAATAAAAATAATTAATTTAAAAATAAAACAATCATTTTTCTACTTTATTATAGGATTTCCTTATTTTTGATTCTTAAGCGGCAATTTTTATAAATGAAATTTATTCCTGCCTTAGATGGAGTGAGAGGTCTTGCTATTTTATTAGTATTAGTTTTTCATTGGTTCCCATCTGGAGAAGGTATTAATATTTTTCCAAATGGACCTATCGGGGTTACCTTGTTTTTTGTCTTAAGTGGCTATCTGATTACCAATATTCTTTTCAATAAAAATCACTTAAATTTCTCGCTTTATATTAGGAATTTCCTTGCTAGAAGGGCTCTTAGGATTTTTCCAATTTATTATCTTTTAATGGTCTTGATTTTATATGTAAAAAAGTGGAATATTGAAATTTCTACCGATTTATACACCAATCCTTTTCCTTATTTTTTCTATTATTACAATCATTATTTAGAGTGGACGGCCAATTGGTCTGATAGTTTATCCCCTAATTGGTCCTTGTCTGTGGAAGAACAATTCTATGTAATCTGGCCTTTATTTATCTATTTTATTCGAACCAAAAAATGGATTTTTCCCTTTATTCTTTCCGTCCTATTTTCAGGAATTCTATTTCGTTATTTTTTTATTTTTCATGAAAATGGAATAGGAGTAATTATGCTTACTTGTATTGATTGCTTTGCTTGGGGGAGTTTATTGGCCTATTTTCAAAAAGAAGAAATAGAAATCAAAAAATTTCTAAATTATAGTCTGATTCCTGTCTTGATTATATGGATTTGGATTTGTGTAAGAGGTCTAGAAAAAGATCTTTTTTCTATTTTATTTTTTCGAACTTCAACAGCTATTTTAGCTATTAATTTAATCTATCAAGTTCAGAATAATCACTTTCTGGAAAAATTAATGAGTTTTAAAGTCTTAAAATTCATTGGTAAAATAAGTTATGGCCTCTACCTTTATCATATTGCAATTCCTGAAATCATCATTCAAATTTTATCTAAATTTGGAATTCACTTTCCTGACTCATACCAAAAAATTATCCATATTTTTATTTTGTTTTGCTTTGCTACAGGCTCCTATTATATTGTGGAAAAACCGCTTTTAAAATTAAAATCCTTTTTTGATTAATTCTTAAAGGCCCAAGCCTGATTGGTATAGAATCTAATGCTTTTCACTTTCGTTATTTCATCAAAATTTCCTAATAAAAAGGGTAGCAATTCTTTTCCATTATTGAAACTGAAATTGGAGATTACACCACCCTTTAAAATGAGTGTATTCACATAGAAATTTTTAATTTCTCCTTTTTCTGTTTTTATTTCGGCAAAAAGATAGGCCGGACGAACCAAAAATTTATAAATTTTTCCTAAAACCGAATAGTTGAATTCTCCTTTTAAAATGACGATTCCATCATTGGGTATTGGATATTCCTTGTTTAATTCAATTTTATCTGAGTGATCAAGGATTTTTTTATCATATTTTCTGGGATTAATTGATTTTTCCATTAAATAAATCGGGTGATTCAAGTCGGCAAAAGAGGTATCTAAATGATAATGACTAAAAATTTCTAATAGTAATGGAGTTTCATTCCAAAAAGCATTCCTTCCTCTAAAATCATTCAGGCGAAGAAGAATTTTTTGTGGAGAATTTTCCGATTGATAGAATTCAAGATTTAACTTATTTAATCTACTGGAAGAAGTGGCATAGGTTTGTAACAAAGGTCTTGGTTGATAATTTAATTCATTATTGAATATATAATCTAATTCATCGGTAATAAAATCAATTTTTTCATCACCAATTTTATCCAAAATATTTTGCGGTAATTTGAACTGCTTATGCCGATAATTCTGAGAATAATCAAATTCAAATAAGCTACTAAATTTTCGAATAGGATCCAGTTTTGTTTTATATTCAGTTAAATTATTCAAATATTTTTTAAAAGAATATTGGCTTAAATCCATTCGGATAATAAAGACTGAAAGGAGGGATAAGACTCCAATGAGATAAAAATTAAATTCAATTTTTTCGGGTTTTTTAAATTGATAAAAGAGTAATAAAAATAGCCAAGGAAAATTGATGGCAAACCCGTATAAATTAAGAAAGTTCAAGGCTGTATGAGCTTGTTTAAAAGAAACATAATAATAACCTAGTAATACCAATACAATCAGTATATTGAAAGAATCTTCCTGAATTAATTTCCATGAACATCGAATAAAAATCCCTAGGCTAATGGCTTCAATAAAAAAAAATACGAATAAACTTTTATTGAAATCTATCACATTCACAATTCCCTCTGAATAATCACTTATTAGCCAAAGGGACTTTTTCAAAAAATTATTTAAATCGACATTTAGCAGGTTGGCTCCTGTTCCGATTCCTGTCATCAATAAAAGAAAAAGTAATCCTGTAAATTTCCAAGAAAGGATTTTTTTGTAAGAAAAATAAAGACAAGATAGGATAAATAATAAGCAAGCAATCATATTTAAATTCACCTTAACATAAAAGAGGAGCCAAGTATTTATTAGGGCAAACCAAAGAACAAATTCCTTCCTCTCTTTTAAATAATATTGCAAATGGAAAATCAGAAATAATAAATAGGTGAAACTAAAATCTGAGAATGCGCCCAATGGAAATAGAAGAAAAAATAAAACTTAAGGTTCTTATTACCTGTGAATAAATAAAGAGAATTTGAAAGATGGTCCATAGCTGAACAAGAACTAAAATGAATAAATGAATTTTATCCGGCGGATTTAGCGTATTCAAATAGGCTAATGGCCCATAATTAAAGACAATATCTTGTCCGAAAATTAATTTTTTTTGAAGGGCATAATTAATTGCCAAGGACCATCCTGCATCTAATCCAACATCTGAATAAACAAAAAACTTTCCATAAATTACCTGGAGAGCCAGGATAAAGAGAAGATATCTTTTCTCTCTTATGGAAAGATTTTTTAAGACTGACTTCAAAACGAATTATTTATAAGGTTTTATAGGAATAATTGAACCGTCTTCACGGTAATGTAAAGGGGCCATTTTAATATTTCTTAAATGGGTCTTATTAGACATTTGGGTGTCATGGTAATATAAAAACCAATTTCCTTCAAATTCTATGATAGAGTGGTGATTGGTCCATCCTTGTACTGGATATAGGACGATTCCTTGATAAGTAAAGGGGCCATACGGATTATCACCAATAGCATAGGCGATATTATGAGTATCTCCTGTGCTATAGGAAAGATAGTATTTTCCTTGATATTTATGTACCCAGGGTGCTTCAAAAAATCTTCTTTCATGATCAGAAGATAGCAATAATTTACCCTCTTTATCAATAATTTGGATATCTCTTACTGGTTCGGCAAGGTCTACCATATTCCCTTTTAATTTACCCATTTTAGGCATTAAAGCCGGTTGGTTATCTGCAGGTTGAGAATCATCTATAGCATATTCTCCAGTTTTCCATCTTTGTAATTGCCCTCCCCAAATACCCCCGAAATACAGGTATACAGAACCATCATCATCTTTAAATACGCTAGGGTCTATACTAAAGCTTCCCTTCATATAGTTTTTTTCTGCTTTAAAGGGGCCAGTTGGGGATTTTGATTGAGCAACCCCAATTCTGAAAATTCCTGCTTTATCTTTTGCAGGGAAATATAAATAATATTTTCCTTTATTTTCCATGGCATCTGGAGCCCATAGCATTTTATCTGCCCAAGAGATGTCCTCTAATTTTAAAATAATTCCTTCGTCTTTTGTAGCTCCTGTTGGTTTTTCTTGAGAAAATACATGATAATCCCTCATTCCAAAATGGCTTCCCATATCATCTTCCGGAATTCCAGCATCAATATCATGCGAGGGGTAGATATAAATTTTCCCATTAAATACATGAGCACTAGGGTCAGCAGTATATTGATCGGTAACCAAGGGCTCTGAAATGGGGGCTAATTTTTGAGCATAAATATCGCTGATAAAAAATAGAGCGACAAATAGATTAAATACGGTAATTTTCATTGGTTTAGTTTTTTAAATAGGATAATTTATTTAAAATTCTATAAATTTACAGATAAAGATACTAATTATTCATTTGGTTTAAACCAATTCTATGCAAAAGAAGATTCTTTTTTTTCTTCAAAATTTAGAACCAACTGGGGCAGAAATAATGATTTTTAATTTGATTAAAGATCTAAAATTATCATCCACTCATACTATCGGAATTGTCTTATTTGAAAAAGGCGGCGGTTTAGTGAATGAACTTCCAAAGGGAATAAAACTTTATTATTTGGATCAAGAATTTTCCCTTTTAGATAAAATTTTCCATCAATTAGGTCAAGACATTTTATTTCATCGGTTAAAAAAAATTCAAGAGGATTTTCAAGCAGATTATTGGTATTTTAACACCATAAGGAATGGTGGTTTACTTCGTTATAAAACTGTTTTTTCCGTTCAAACTTATGTTCATATTCATGAATTATATTCCCCCTTGGATACTATTTCCAAAAAAGATTTTAACGATTTAATCCGAAATACCGATCATTTTATTGCTTGTTCGGATTTAGTTAAAGATATTTATTTACCCTTTATTACGGCTGACATTACCACCATTAATTCTACTATTCAACCCATTGAGATCTCCTCTGATAAGCTTAAAATAAAAAATCCTAAACGTAAAATTATAGGGGCAGGATCCATCAATTATGGAAAGGGGTTATCGTTTTTCTATCAAATTGCAAGCCTTTTCCCTAAAGAATCATTTGAATTTATTTGGTTGGGGAGGTTTTCCAATAATGGATATAGTGAAATCATTAAAAGACAAAATGAGAAAACAAATTGGATTCATTTTATTAGCCCATCTTCAAGGGAAGAATATATAAATTTAGTTTCTCAAGCGGATATTTTCCTTTCTACCTCCATAGAGGAATCCATGGGTCTGGTTATGATGGAAGCCATTTCATTGGGGATTCCTGTAATTGCCACCCCTTCCAAAGGATCAGAATTAATCGTCCATGATAAAAACGGTAAAATAGTTTATGATACCCGTGCAACTGTTTTTGCTGAAGCTATTCATGAAATTTTAAACCGTTCTGATCAATCCTTTCCTTCAAGAAAATTACCTTTCGACTATTCCCAAGAATTACAAAAATTTAAGGCTCTTTTTGGTTAATTTTTATTATTATGACACAATTTTTAGGTCAAATCAGTTTATTGGTAGATGATTATGATAGGGCAATTGAGTATTATACCCATATTTTAGACTTTGAATTACTTGAAGATCAAGTTTTAAGTCCTGAAAAACGCTGGGTAGTGGTTCGTCCGAAAGGAGGGGATTCAGGTGCCAATATTTTATTGGCGAAAGCCAATAAACCAGAACAATGGAGTTTTATTGGAAATCAAACTGGAGGAAGGGTATTTTTATTTCTTTATACGGATGATTTTGATCGAGATTATGATAAATTCGTTCAAAAAGGGGTAAAATTTGTACAAGATGTTCGGGAGGAGTCTTATGGGAAAGTTTGTGTTTTTAAAGACTTATACGGGAATCTTTGGGATTTTATTCAAAAGAAACAATTATGAAAAATTATACCATTTTTGTACTTATTTCCTTATTTCCTTTTCTTTTATTAGGTCAGGAAAGGAAGCATGACAGACCGAATATCATCATCATCATGACCGATGATATGGGGTATTCAGATTTAGGGGCTTATGGAGGAGAGATTCAAACTCCAAATTTGGATGCGCTTGCCAAAGGGGGGATTAAAATGCGGAATTTTTATAATAATGCAAGATGCTGCCCAACGAGAGCCTCATTACTGACGGGTCAATATCCTCATCGGGTAGGTATGGGCCTAATGGTTACTTTAGCGAATTCCGACTATGAAGCAGGAGCTTACCAAGGTTTTTTGGATCCGAATTATCCAACGATTGCGGAGGAATTAAAAAAGGTAGGTTATGGTACTTATATGGCTGGTAAATGGCATGTGGGAGAAAGAAAAGAACATTGGCCCTTAATGAGAGGTTTTGATCGTTATTTTGGTTTAATATCCGGAGCTTCAAGTTATTATGAAATCACACCTCAAGAAAAATACAAGAGGTTTTATATTTTAGATAGTACTGATTATGAATTTCCTGATAATTATTATGCTACCGATGCATTTACGAATTATGGGATTTCTTTTATTAATCAACACCATAAAAATAGGTCCAAGGATCCTTTTTTCTTGTATTTAGCCTATACCGCTCCTCATTATCCTTTACATGCCTTGGAGGAGGACATAAAAAAATATGAGGAATTGTATATGAAAGGGTGGGATAAGATTCGAAAGGCCCGTTATGAGAAACAAAAAGAAATTGGGTTTGCGGATGGGCGATACCAATTAAGTGAAAGGAATGAGAATGTGAAAAATTGGCAAGGGGATGATGAGGATAATCAATGGGTTAGAAAAATGGCTGTTTATGCAGCCATGACAGACCGTGTAGACCAAAATATTGGTAAGTTGGTACAAACCTTAAAAATAAATGATGACTATGAAAATACGATTATCTTTTTTATCTCAGACAACGGAGCCTCCAATGAGAATGTCAATCTAGCATTATTGAATGATCCAACAAAAAAATTAGGGGAGAAGGGGTCTTATCAAAGTTTGGGAATTCAATGGGCGAATGTTTCCAATACTCCTTTTCAAAAGTTTAAAAAATTCATGCATGAAGGAGGTTTAAATACCCCTTGTATTATTCATTGGCCAGCAGAAATAAGTCCAAATCAAGGATTTCATGAAGGAATTGGCCATGTGATAGACTTAATGCCAACTGCTTTAGAATTGGCTGGAGCGAGGAATCTTGGGGTAGATGGACAGTCGCTGTCTTATCTATGGAAGAATCAAGAAATTGAAAGGACGTATTGTTGGGAGCATGAAGGGAACAAGGCCATTAGAAAGGGGAAATGGAAATTATTAAAGGAAAGGGAAGACGATAATTGGTCTTTGTTTGATATATCGAAAGATCCTGTAGAATTGAATAATTTAGCTGCATCAAATCCCATGGTAGTGAACCAACTCCTAGATATTTATTTAAATTGGGAAAAAGAAGTTGGCGTTAAAGTTTATAAAAAATAATTTTCTTAAACTCAATACCCTTTCCTTTGGAATTGGTTTTTCTTTTAAGACGGATTATTTGTTCTCCTTTTTCTAATTGGAAGATAGAAGAACGCTGTGGAATAAAATCTTTTACGTAAGATTCAATTCTTTTGAATCGGTCATTTTCCATTCCTTTCAATTGAGCATTAAATTCTTTTTCTATGGAAATTAAGCCTTTTTGGTTTCCTACAATTATTTCAATTTCAGTGCCAATTTCATCCTTTTCAGCATTATAGTAAATATCAGCATAATAATTACCGGTTTCTAATACTTCTGCGTTCCAATAAATAGAATCGGAGGAATTTGTCCAATTAATTAAAAAAGAATCATTGGGGTATTGGTTGGAACGTTGAATACCTTCTGAGAATTTGGCTTCACCGGCAGGTAAATGGGTATTTATAAAATTAGATCCAGCAATGGGGTAAGGTCGAGAGTCAATTTCTGGGGTAAGTTTCAAAACCTGTTCAATCCATTCATTTTTCTTTTGAATCATTTCTTGATGAATGGGGTGATTGATAAGAGGTTTAGTTTCTCCTTTATCATTTATTAAATCATATAATAAATTATCTTGATCTAAACGGTAATGTTCTTTTCTTACAGATACTCTATTTCCCCAGTGTTGGAATATATAACGATTATTGTTTATTTTATTTGTTAGGAGAGATTCTTTCACAGAGATTCCATCAATAGGATCATGGAACGGAATTCCAGCTAAATCCAAAATGGTTGGCATGAGATCGATAGCGCTGGTAAGTTGATTCGTTCTATGCTCAATTTTATCGTTGATTTTCGGATAGTGGATAATCAAGGAGGAGCGAATACCTCCTTCATAGGTAGAGCCTTTTATTCCTTTTAAACCATCATTCCAACGAGGTCCATTTGGGCCATTGTCTCCGAAATAAACCAAGATGGTATTTTCCATTAAATCATTTTCTTTGAGGTAGCGATAAAGTTTTTCCAAGTTCCAATCGATGTTTTCCATCATAGCATAGGCAGCCCTGGTATGGTTGAGGTATTTTTCTTCAACTCCTAAGGTTTTGGCGTTCATATCTTTAAATTTTCCCCACCAAGGGTCTGGTACTTGCATGGGGCTATGAGGAGTATTTAAACTTAGATAAACAAAAAAGGGATTTTCCTTTTGTTTATCAATGTATTGAATGGCCTGATTGGTCAGATAATCTGTTAAATACCCCTTTGATTGAAGTGGTTTTCCATTGTGTTCAATAGAGGCATCAAAATAATTCCCTAAATGGCCCGAACAGTAACCAATAAATTCCTCAAAGCCTCGGGAGTTTGGATGATAAGGAAATTGTTGTCCTGAATGCCATTTCCCAAACATGCCCGTTCGATATCCATTTTCTTGGAAATATTCTCCGATCATTTTTTGTCCTAAATTAACACGTTCTCCACCTGCCGATGTGCCATAAACACCACTTCTTGAATGGTATTTTCCTGTTAATAATTCCGCTCTTGTAGGAGAACAGACCGGATTTACATAGAAGGAATTAAACAATACGCCTTCATTGGCTAATTGATCAATTCTGGGTGTTTGAACAAAGGGATTTCCAGTAACACTTAAATCTCCCCAACCTTGATCGTCTGTAAGGATGATGATAACATTAGGTCTTTTAACAGGGGGAGTGCTTCTGCCTGATTCTTTAGTTGAATTTAAGGGGTTTTTCAATTCAGTCACCCTTAGAGAATCATCCGATTTCAAACTTCTTTTTTTTCCCACCTCTTTTAAAATGGTGATATCTTCTTGGGGAAAGGCGCCATTTGGGAGAGGACCCACATTGAGTAATAGATTCGCAGGCTGTTTTTCTAAATCATTTAATAATTCTATTATTTCATTGCTTGTTTTATGATGCCCATCATCTGCTTTTGAATAACCCCAATAATGTCTTTGGAGGGTATTGCAAATTTCTTTTGGTTTGTTTTTGTTTTTTTCATAAACACGTTGAGCCACCTCTAATCCATTTCCTACTTTTGCGTTAAAGTTTCTTTCAGGAGCAGAAAAATCTTCCTCCCCATTGGCTCCTTGTTTAAATGAAATGAGTGCATGTGGACTCATCGAGCGAATCAAATCATAGGTTTTTTCAATCGGAAAAATTTCAGGTCTACTATAAAAACCCATGATTGGGTCTAGCCATATTCCGGCAATGTTGGGGTATTGAATCAGCAGTTCTTTTAATTGTGCATGGGCATATTCAATGTATTTCTTAAAATCTTTATCCTTTTTAAATCGATATTCAGGTTGAGGATTTTTATAGGCAGGACGAGCATTTTCCCAGCCACTTTCTCGAGAATAAAAATAAGGATGTTTCCAGTCGGCAGCATAGCTATAATAAAGAAATAATCCTAGACCTTTTTTTTCACAAGCCTCATAAATTTCTTTGATAAGGTCTCTATTGGAAGGGGCGGAGATAGCATTAAAATCTGTTTCTTTCGTATTGAATAAGCAAAAACCATCATGATGTTTAGCCGTAATGGTAATATATTTCATTCCAGCCTCTAATGCTAAATCAGTGATTTTTTCAGCATCAAAACCATCTGCTATAAAGCTATCTTTTAATTTGGCATATTCTGCTACAGGTATGGTATCTCTTAATTGTACCCATTCTCCTTTTTCCAATTGGGCATAAAGCCCATAATGTATAAACATTCCGAATTTGGCTTCTTGAAACCATCTTAGATTAGCTTCGCGTGGATTTTCTTTATAGAGAGTTGCGTATTCTTTTAAATAATTAGGTGTTTGAGCAAAACTATTTTGAATAGTTAAAAATAACAGAAGGAATAGGATTAGTCTTTTCATTAGATTTAGATTCAATAGGATTTAATGCCTTAGATTTAGGCAATTAATAAAAAAATTTAGAAAGTTTGGTTATTTATTATAAATTAATCAATAATTAAAAAATAATAATGAAAACTGCCTTTGTAATTTTTTCCATCTTATTTTCTTTCATCCATTGTAAAGAAGATTTCAATCCGATAAGGAAAGATTCGAATCAATTGGATTCCTTGAATTCATTCGAAATTTTGGATCTTTTTAGTACAGAAATGAATCCATCGGTCAGTTGTTATCGCATTCCTTCAATCATTACAGCACCCAATGGAACTATCATTGCCGCGATTGATGAGAGGGTTCCCTCTTGTGCCGATCTTAGAGCCAATAAAAATATCAACATTGTTGCTAGATTTAGTGAGGATAATGGAAAAACATGGTCTGATATTCAAACAATCGTTGATTTCCCTGAAGGACAATCCGCGTCGGATCCTTCCATGATCCTAGACAAAACCACCAATGAAATTTTTCTTTTTTATAATTATATGGATTTAAATATCGAAAAAGATATCTATTATTTCCATTATGTAAAAAGTAAAGACAATGGAAAAACATGGTCTAAACCAATTGATATTACCAAAGAAATAAGCCTACCTGGTTGGGAAAAGGATTTTAAATTTATTACCTCTGGAAGAGGTATTCAAACAGAATCTGGCCAATTATTGCATTGCTTGGTGAATATCCAAAAAGGCCTACATGTTTTTGGTAGTGATGATCACGGGAGGTCTTGGTATATTATTCAAAAACCTATCACCCCAGCAGATGAATCAAAAATCATTGAACGAGCAGACGGTTCCTGGATGATTAATTCAAGGGTCAGTAAAATAGGAAAACGTTTTAAACATCTTTCCAATAATCAGGGCCAAAATTGGAAATCCTTTGAAGAACCTCAATTGCCAGATCCTGCTTGCAATGCAAGTATTATTCGGTTTTCCCTTAAAAAAAATGGTTACCCAAATGATATTATGCTTTTTTCTAATGCAAATTCTAGCAGTGAAAGGAAGAATATGTCAATTAAATTCAGTTATGATGAGGGCGAAAATTGGTCTGAGGGCTTAGTAATTTATCAAGGAAGTGCGGCCTATTCCAGTATGACCATTTTGCCAAATGGAAATATTGGCTTATTTTTCGAAAAAGATGATTACTCAAAAAATAGTTTTGTATCCATTCATCCTTCCAAAATATTTAATAATCAATAATTTTAAGAATTTTTAAAATGAAATTATCAGGTTTAATTTCCGCTCCCTATTTAACGCTCAATCAGGATTCCACCTTATCCTTGGATACAATTCCTCGATATCAAAACTATTTAAAATCTAATCAAATTAATGGAGCATTTATCAACGGCTCCACTTCCGTATTTTGTGCTCTTTCCACGCAAGAAAGAAAAGATAATTTGGATGCCTGGGTAAAATCCAAAGAGTCAAATTTTAAATTAATCAATCACGTTGGTCATACGAATTTGTTTGAGGCCATTGAATTAACCAAACATTCCATCGGGAAGGTAGATGCTATTGCTGCTTTAGCTCCTTATTACTTCAAAATTTCGTCCGTAGAAAAACTGATGGATTATTGTAGAAAAATTGCAGAATCTGCCCCAGATATCCCGTTTTATTACTACCATATTCCCGTTTTAACCCGAACCAATGTCTCTATGAAATCCTTTATTGATAGAGCAGCAAATGAAATCCCGAATTTTGTAGGAATAAAATTTAGTGAAGCAAATTTTCAAGATTATCAATATTGCCTTGAATATAATAACCGTTCATTTGACATCTTATTTGGGGTAGATGAAAAATTTTCTTCAACCCTTCCCTTTTATGCAAAAGGTTGGGTAGGAAGTACCTATAATTTTATTGCACCTTTGTATTTTGAAATCCAAAAACAATTTGATTTAGGGAATGTTCAGACGGCAAATGATTTACAAAAACTTTCCGTTCAATTTGTTGAATACCTGGAGGCCCAAGGCGGATATTTAGGAATTTCTAAAGGTTTATTGAATCACTTCGGACTCCAAACAGGTCCTAGCCGGTTTCCTTTTCATACTCCTGATGAAGAATTTTATGATAAAATTTTGGAGGATTTGAATCAAATGGGGATCAGTAAATATTTTAATACTTATTAATGGATTAAAGATTCATTCAGGAATCGAATATCCAATATTATAAGGTACCCAGCCTGCTTGGCTACAATCCCAAACAGGGGCATCCTTGTATCGAATATTATTGAAATTAACATATTCAACTAATTTGTTAAAATACTTATTCGGTTCCCCATTGAATCGGTCTATCAATATCCTTTTTTTTGTTTTTCCTGCAACAGCAAAATACCCTAATACTTCTTGCTCAGGCTTGTTCGTACAAATTAAATTACCCAAAATTTGTGCTGGAATTTTATCAAATAAGCCTCCGCCAATTTTCCTTTGATCCTCCAACCTCTTCCAAAAATTAAAATATTTGGAATCCACATGGTATAATTCAAACTGTACAATATAATTTGTAAAATCATGAAAATTCACAGGGGCCGTTTCAACCTTTAGTTCTTGTCCATCCACCAAAAAATCATCCAATAAACTTATGGTAGAATTTGGTGGAGCTTGCCAACATTTAGACCTACATTCAGGTACTGGCGCTGGGGGAGGTGGAGGATTCGGACAAGTAGTGAGAAATTCAATAAAATCTTGTCTTTTTATAAAATAAAAATCCTTGGTATTTTTTGGGTCCTTTAATTTTAAATCAACATCGAAATACATTTCCTCAATTTTAGCTGCTTCAACAAATTGATATTCGGCTTTTGAAAATTCACTTGGTGCTAATAAGATTTCTTTCGTAGATTGAATAGTTAATCCGTTTTTTGTTTGGATATTTAATTGATAATTTGCTCCGATTTCTCCGATAAAATCATTCGGACTTTGGTATAAACCCGGATCAATTTCTACTAAATAAATTTTTTCATTTTCATTTTTCGTTATAAATACCTCTGCGCCAATAACTGGATCTCCCACAAATTCGGTTGCGTCATAGGCATTATAAGTCGTTGTCTGGTTTATTCTAAATAAATAAGGACCCGGTAAATTTGTCATCTCACCATAAACGACTATTCCTTTGCTAGAATTTTTCGTTTTGAAATCTTCTAATTCTTTTTCGCAAGACCAAAGAATACACATCATTAAAATTAACAGACCGATTCTTTTCATTAGAATTTAATATTATAAGTGATCGATGGAATAGCAGCTCCCAAGACAGACAATTCAAAGGCTCTTGCTTGGTTTATTGTTCCTGTACTTGAACGGAAAAATATAGAATAGACATTCGCTCTAGAAAGTAAATTATAAATTGAAAAATTCCAACTCTGTTCTTTTTTATTCCCTCCCTTTGGTTCAATAGTAATTCCCACGTCCAATCTCATATAAAATGGGATTCTTTCCTGATTTCTCAGAGTAAAACTTGGTGTTGAATATCCATCTAATATAGGCGCTATATCAGCAATTTCTAAGAATGTATATTCTCTACCTCTGTATTCATAGGTTTTGGGCACTAAACCCTGTCTGGGAAATATTCCATTTGCATAGGCATAATTATAAACCTCATTGAAGGCATAAATTTTATATCTTCCATTTGGGAAAGTAATCGGCCTTCCTGAAGAATAATTGAAATTGGCATTAAAGGAAAACCTTCTATTTAATCGGTAATTCCATACAAATTTTATACTATGAGGTATATCAAAATTCGATGGGAATTCTTTTCCAAAATTTGCCCCTAATTGTTCTTGACTGGCGATAGATTGTCTAAAACTTCTCGAATAAGCATAGGATACCCATCCAGTGGTCCTTAAGCCCCTGGATTTTTTTAACATGAATTCTAATCCATAAGACCTACCTCGAGCATTCAATAATTCAGTTTCTACCGTAGGATTTAAATATAAATTCGCCCCATCAATATAATCTATGATATTTTTATAAGCTTTGTAATAGGTTTCAATAGACGACTCAAAACTTCCCCTTGAGGCTAAATCCCAATTTTTAAAGATACCTGCAGAATATTGGTCAACCACCTGAGGTTTTACATAGGTATCACTGAATTTCCAAATATCAACCGGAGAGATGGCCATGGTATTAGATAATAAATGCATGTACTGCCGCATCCTATTATAGCCTAGTTTGAATGAACTATTTTCCGTCAATTGATAGGAAACAGAGAGCCTTGGTTCAAATCCCCCATACGATTTGATCAGTTTTCCTTTGGCATAATTTATCGTATCAATCACTGAATAAGGAGTTTTTGGGCTATTTTCAGCATATTTTAATTTTACCGCTTCACCATAATTTCCAAACAGAGAATATCGTAAACCAAGATTTAAATTTAAATGATCGGTTATTGAATAAGTTGAATTGAGAAAAATTGCGACATCCTTTGCCCGCTCAATTGGCATATTGAAATTCTGAATAATTGAATTTTCTGTGGTTGGATGAAAACTCCCTTGGTTATTTTCGTAAAGATTTATTTCAAAACCGATTTCATAAGAATGGTTCTTAGAAGCTTCATAGGTTAAAATATCCTTAATTGATTGCTGTTTAATCCGAGGGTTCCACTCAAATTCTAAATTAACCTTGGTCCCCTTAATTCCATATTCATAATCACTATAAAATGCGATAAAACTATTGGATAATTTAGCATTAATTAAACTATTGAATTTTAAATTTATCGATTTCGTATTCCAAAAATAACTGGTATCTATCCCAAATCTAAATAAATCACCACTTTGGTAATAACCTAATGCAATTTTATTTTTCTGATTAATTTGGTGACTTAATTTTAGATTGAAATCATAAAAATTTGCCTTACTTTTATATATATCCTTTCCTGGGAAAAAACCTAGGTAAAAATCAGACAGAGAAGACCTTGCTCCTAAAAGGATGGAGGTTTTGTTTGTTTTTATTGGGCCATCTAGGGTAATTTGAGAAGAAAGAGGTCCGAGCCCAATGTGTTTATTCCATTTCTCAAAGTCCCCTTCTTTTAATCGCACATTTAAAACAGATGAACTTCTTCCTCCGAATGTAGAAGGAATACCTCCCTTATAAAGACTTAAGTCTGAAACCAAATTGGAATTAAAGGAGGTAAAAAATCCGAAAAGATGGGATGTATTGTATAAGGGAACCGCATCTAATAAGACTAAATTTTGATCTACATTTCCACCTCTCACATTGAATCCTGAGGCTCCCTCTCCGATGGTTGATACGCCTGGCAAGGCTAAAATGCTTCGAACAACATCTACCTCTCCCATGAGGGTCGGCATCTTTCTTAATGTTTTACTAGACATTCGTTCTACACCCGATATCGCTCGTTTTAGACTTTGATCACTTCTTTCAGTAGAAATGATTACTTCATCTAATAATTTAGAGGATTCTTCCAGCTGGAAAGTGATTTCTTTGGAAGAGGAAAGGTCTATTTTCCCATATTGAAATTTATAACCAAGCCTCCTTACTCCATAAGCATATTTATTGGCAGGTAGGGTTATTGAAAATTGACCCAATGAATCAGATATGGCAACCAAGGAGACTCCTGAAAAATAAATAGCTGTTCCTTCTAAATTTTCTCCAGTCTGGGCATCCACCGTTTTTCCTGAAAATAAAATAAAATCAGATTTCTGAGAATAAGACCGATGGCTTACCATTAAGACAATGAATCCTATAAAAATTAAAGATGTTTTCAATAATTTAAAATACAATTTTGAAATATTAATCTAGATTATAAATTACGTAATTTTAGGTTCTTTTATCTACCGCTTATAAAATAATTGGAAATTTTATTAAATTTTTCTAGATTATCCTTAGCTATGAATTAAGGTAAAGTGATTCGAAATTTTTTAATCGTATTTTTTCCCCTTTTCTTTTTATTTAATTCTTTTTCTCAAGGAATTCAACCAATTTCCTTTTCTAAAGAAACAGAATTGCCTGCTATTCAAGAAAACCAACAATCCCTAGGATTAGCAGGAATGGTTGGAGGTTTTTATAAGAATCAATTCATTATTGCCGGAGGGGCAAATTTTCCGAACGGTTACCCTTGGAATGGCGGGAAAAAGCAATATTATCCCGATATTTATATTTATAAAAATGGAAATTGGGAAATTTCTCCTGTTAAATTTCCAGTTAACCTAGCCTATTCTTCTTCCCTTTCTACCGATAAAGGGATCTATATTTTCGGTGGAGAAAATCAACAAGATTTTTTTGATTCCATTTGGTTGTTGAGTTTAGATGATTCAACTAATTCAATTTTCATTCAGGAAATAGGAAACTTGCCAATTCCTCTCTCAAATGCTTCTATCGCACAAAATGGTTCTAATATTTATATTTCAGGAGGAAAAAATAAAAATGGTTCTTTAAATACCTTGATCCTTTTTAATTTGGAAACGCAAAAGTCTCATATCCTTTCTGAAATTCCTTTTCATACAAGAGCTTTTCATTCTTCCGCCATTCAAGAAACCAATCAATCAAAAAAATTATTTTTAATTGGTGGAAGAGAAGAATTTAATGGAGCAATAAATCCCTTGCCAAATTGGATTAGTTTTGATCTAAATACCTTGGCCTGGTCAGAGGAATTTCCTATTGAAATTAATTCCCAAGAACAAATATTAATGGGAGCAGTTTCTCGTCCTTCTGGCTCCATGCATATATTAACCTTTGGAGGCTCCCAACAAGGGGCCATCATTACAGATAAGGAAATCTTGGAAAATCATCCAGGTTTTTCG
The DNA here is from genome assembly GCA_964645295.1 of uncultured Cytophagales bacterium. GTDB lineage: Bacteria > Bacteroidota > Bacteroidia > Cytophagales > Spirosomataceae > CAZVFE01. The sequence goes on from CAZXZK010000005.1 coordinate 41,484, forward strand.
AATAAGATCCTTGGATTTAATACCCTAACTAATAAATGGTTTATTGTAGAGGAATTGAAGGAAAGCCTGCCTGTTACTAGCCTAGGGATAAATAGTCAGGAAGAATTTTATTTGTTTTCTGGAGAAAAATCTCCGGGCATTCGGACTCCTGCCATTTATAAAATAACCACTAAAGCGTCTGATCAATCCTTTGGTGTCTTCAACTATTTTGTAGTAGCATTTTATCTTTTATTATCTCTCTTAATTGGTTTATATTTTTCCAAAAGGCAAAAATCTACGGATGATTATTTTAAAGGTGGAGGAAGAATTCCATGGTGGGCTTCTGGTTTAAGTGTTTTTGGCACCTTGCTATCGGCAATTACTTTCATGGCTATTCCTGCAAAATCTTTTTCCACAGATTGGTCCTATTTTCTTTTAAACATCGCCGCCATTCTCATTGCCCCAGTAATTGCCCTTATTTTTATTCCCTTTTTTAATAAATTGAATATTAAAACAGCTTACGAATTTTTGGAGAATCGCTTTAATTATGCTGCACGATTTTTTGGTTCTTTTTCCTTTATTCTTTTTCAAATCGGCCGTATTGGGATTGTTTTATTGTTACCGTCTATCGCCATTTCTATTGTCGCAGGAATTAATCTCCAATTTTGTATTTTATTAATGGGTTTATTATGTATTGCTTATACCTATTTTGGAGGAATTGAGGCGGTAATCTGGACAGACGTCTTGCAGGTTATCGTTTTAATGGGAGGGAGTATTATAGCCTTATTTTGGCTAGTTTCTCATATAGAAATGAATGGATCTCAAATGCTGGAATATGCCAAGAATCATCAAAAATTTAATTGGATAAATTTGGATCTGAGTTTTTCTGAAACCAGTTTTTGGGTCGTTATATTTGGTGGGGTGGCCTCAGCCATGGTTACACAAGGCACCGACCAAACGATCGTACAACGTTATTTAACGTCCAATAATTTAAAGGATTCCCAAAAAACCCTTTATACCAATTCTATCCTTACCCTTCCCTCTACATTAATCTTTTTTAGTATGGGGACCTTATTATTTATTTTTTATTCTGAAAAGCCATCCTTGCTTTCAGTAAATTTGCCCAATAATGATGCGATTTTCCCTTGGTACATTGTTCATGAACTTCCCCAGGGTCTGTCTGGTTTATTGATTGCTGGAATTTTCTCGGCGGCCATGTCCAGTATTTCCTCCTCCTTGAACTCTGTATCTACAGCTTATTGTAATGATATTCACCTTCATTTTAAACCCGAATTAACAGATGGGCAGGTTTTTAAAATCGCTCGATGGACAACCCTTATAACGGGTTTAATTGGAATTATTTTTGCTTTGTGGATGTCCTATTCAACTATTAAATCTCTTTGGGATCAATTTTATACCTTTTTAGGTTTATTTACCGGAGGTTTGGGAGGGATGTTTTTATTGGGTATTCTATCAAAAAAAGCTCATGGAAAGGGAGCAATGATTGGTCTAGCGATCAGTGGAATAGTACTTTTATTGATCAATCAATATACCCAAATCCATATTTTACTTTATTCTTTAATAGGGATAGGATCTTCTTATATTTTTGGTTTACTATTTAGTTTAATCCTGAAAGATTCAAGAAAAAATAATTCATTTAATCACAAACTTTAATATAAAGACCTTTGGTTGGAGTTGGATAATAGGCTAAGCAAACAGCGCAATCCGCATCTTCTTCCTGGCTAATTATTTTAAAATTAAATTCTTGTCCTTCTTTTATTTCAGTTGGGAAGCTACACACACTCAGTAGTCTAAAAACATTTTCATAGGCGGTATTTGTAGCAGGATTTACCCAATTCTTTTCATATAAATCAGGATCTAAATTGCCACCAGTAACCTGAACGGTGATATTCGAACAAATACCACTTAAAACAATTTTCCCACGGTAACAATCAGTATTTGCGGAAAAATCTTCTTTTTTACAAGAAAAAAGAACAGAGATTAAAATAATCAAGAGTGTATTTAAATAATTCATATTAGCGGATTTTTTTTAAAATTAAAAAAAATTTATTAATTCTTTTGCACTTGACTACTTTTTTTAAGATGAATATTTTTCTTCTCTTTTAACTCCTAAAGCCCTTACAACTACCTCATTTAATTCAGTAATATCTTCTTTTAAAGTTACCATTAAGTTGTTTCGTCCATTAACAGGGACGTCCTGCGGCTGAAAGCCAACTGCTTTCACAGTAAAAATTGCCTTTTCTTGATTTTCAATAGAAATTTCAAAGTTTCCATCAAAATTATTTGTTGTTCCTTGTGTAGTACCTTTTACCAAGATGTTGATCGGTAAGACAAAAATCAAAGTTCCAAAAACAGATTCCCAACCATGACATAGGTAAAACGGCAGAGCGCCGAATTGAGGTGAATCTAGAATCAACAGTGACCCTTGAACTACCAAAAAGATGCACAAAAATACGGCTTTATTTTGTTTAATGCAAATTTTAGTCTAATTTGACCTTCTTATCAGCACTAAATTATGCCTAATAATAGCTACCAAATTGAGCGAATAAAACAACGGTTGTATCGCTATACTTTAGTAGAAAAAAAGATGTTTGGCTTTCATGTTTTTATGCTAAATAATGCGGTTCTTTTAGGTTTAGGAAAGAATAAAAATACCGGAGAAGATGTGCTATTAGTCCGGATAGGTAGGATTTTGGTAGATCAACTAATCTCTGAAGGGAAATGCAGACCCATGGATCCCATAAAAAATTCAATGAAGGCTTTTGCCTTTGTAGATGCCGAAAATTTTGACCTAGATTCAGACCTCGATTTTTGGATTGAAAAAATTTTAAAATTTAATTCAGAATTATAATCAACTATACCAAAAAATTAGAAAAACTATTCCAAAAAAAGCCCTTATAAATAAAATTCGTAAGGGCTAAATTAAACACTTTTATCTCCAACCACCCCCTAGGGAATGGTATAGGCCTATTAGGGCTAGATATTGTTCCTTTTTTGTTTCGACTAATTCAATTTTTGCTTCCAAGGCATCTCGCTGCGTCAAAAGTACCTCCATATAATCCGCTCTCGCCGATTGAAATAAATTGGTTGAAATTTTGATTGAACTTCCTAAAATATTGACCTGATTATCAATCGCATCAAATTTCATTTGCATATTTTTTATATTCTGTAGTTGATTATATACTTCCCTATGGGCATTAAGAATTTTCTGCTGATAATTCGTTATTGCTTGTATTTGCTTGGCATTTTTAGAATAATAATTCGCCTTTATCTCATTTTTATTTACCAATGGGCCAACCATATCACCTACCAAGGAATAGATAATTGAGGAAGGTAGATTGAAAAAATACTTCGGACTAAAACTCTGCATTCCCAAACCTGCATTTAGTCCAAAACTTGGTAAAAATTCTGCACGAGCAATCTGAACATCGATTTTAGATGCTATCATTTCTAATTCTGCCTGACGAATATCTGGGCGGTTTTGTAATAATTGAGCTGGTAGACCTTCTTTGATTACCCAAGGATTTGAATTTAATAGGGGAGTTCTTGCCCTTTGAATTGGCTGAGGGAATCTTCCCACTAAATAATTAATCCTGTTTTCAACCTCAATGATATTCTGCTTAATTTCAAATATCCTACTTTGGTTTTTGAATAATTCAGCCTCAAACCTTTTTACCGCTAATTCAGTAACTCGCGCAGCTTCCTTTTGAAATTTCACGATTTTTAAAGCATTTTTTTGGATAGAAATATATTGGTTAATAATTTCCAATTGATTATCCATTCCCAATAATTCATAATAGGATTGTGCAATCTCCGATACTAAATTCGTAACCAAAAAGTTTTTTCCTTCCGTGCTCGCCAAATAACGATTAAAGGAGGCTTGTCGATCATTTCTTAATTTTCTCCAAACGTCTAATTCCCATGAAAAATTAGCCCCCACCATCAGGTCAGTAAATGGCTCAGGAAATTCTTTCCCTGGTGCAATTTCATTATTTGCCTCCAATGAACCATACCGGGTATATCGACCAACCTTGTCCATTCCCAATCCTGCTCCATACTTTAGGAAAGGTAAATACGCTCCTTTTTTAGCTAAGACTTCATTTTTTGCAATGGAAATTTCTTGTTTTATGATGTTTAATTCCTGATTATTCGCTAAAGCAGAGTCTATTAAATTCGCCAAATACGGGTCACTAAAAAACTGCTGATAATTTATTTCAGCTGAATTTGTACTATCCTTACCCATCACATAAGCTCCTGGTTGATTATATATCGCTGAATGTTCAGCGATTTGTGGGACTTTACATCCCACAAGGCTGAACGCAAACATAATTAACACAACACTACTCAATTTCTTTATATTTCTCATTTTAAATATGTTCTGATAATGGTTCAATTGCTTCATCTTTAATTAATTTCTTTCCTGAAGCCATAGATCCAAAGATGATATAAAGGCCTGGGATAACCAATGCTCCCATGATGGTTCCCAGGAACATACCACCAAGGGCTGCACCACCAATGGTTCTATTTGCAATTGCTCCAGCTCCATTAGCAAAAACTAATGGAATTAATCCCATAATGAATGCCAGGGAGGTCATTAAGATAGGTCTAAATCTCGCCTTGGAACCTTCGATTGCTGCATCAAAAATGCTCATTCCTTGCGCATGTTTTTGTTGTGCAAATTCCACAATTAAAACAGCATTTTTCCCCAACATACCTACCAGCATTATTATACCAACCTGTGTATAAATATCATTTGCAAGCCCCATTTCTTTTACCAGCAGTAAACTTCCGAACACCCCAAATGGAAGCGAAAGCAAAATCACAAATGGTAATAAAAAGCTTTCATATTGAGCGGCTAAAATGAGGTAAACGAAAACCAATACAATTAAGAAAATATAGACAGTTTCATTTCCTCTTCTCACCTCATCATAAGATAAGCCTTCCCAATCTATATCATAACCTTTTGGTAGAGTTTCCCTCGCCACTTCTTGTACAACCTTAATGGCCTCTCCAGAAGAAATTCCTTCAGTTGGAGCACCTCTAATTGCAGATGAGGTATACAGGTTAAATCGTGTAATTTCATTTAAGCCTATTTTTTTCTTTAAGGTCAAAAACGAAGAATATGGCACCATTTCACCCCGATCATTTTGAACAAATAAATTCAAGATATCAGATGGAACTTTCCGGTATTTAGGATCTGCTTGGACGAAAACTTTAAAAAATCTTCCATATTTAATAAAACCTAAATCATAGGAACTACCAATTAAGATGGAAAGGTTTTCCATCGCCTTTCCAATTGATACCCCTTTTTGCATGGCCGCATCATTGTCAATGATTAATTCATATTGCGGATATTCTGCTGTAAAGAAAGTAAATAAGCCTTTCAACTCTTTTCTTTTTCTTAAAGCAGCCATAAAATTTTTATTTACTTGGTTTAATTCTTCATAGGATTCCGCATTCGTTTTATCCAATAAACGAAGCGCAAATCCTCCCGCAGCTCCATATCCAGGTACCGCTGGTGGTTCAAAAAATTCGATGATTGCTCCTAAACCTTTGGATTTTTTTTCCAATTCCTCAATCACTTGCAATACGGTTTTATCCCTCTCAGACCAATCTTTAAGATTAATTAAACAAGTTCCTGCGTTAGAACCCCTACCTTCTGTAAGAACCTCATATCCTGCTAAAGTTGAAACAGATTGTACCTCTGGTAATTTTCTACAAAGCTTCTGTAATTCTTTCGAAACATCAAAGGTTTTCTCAAGGGTTGATCCTGGAGGAGTTTGAACAATTGCATAAATAATTCCTTGGTCTTCATTCGGAATAAATCCTGGAGCCAATGTTTTTGAAATTCCGAAAATTCCAAAACTAAATGCAATGATTGAAACCCAAGTTACTAACCGTCTATTAATAATTTTTTTTATAAATTGGATATAAATGCCAGTAAAACGATCAAAATATTGATTGAACAATCCGAAGAATCTTTCCATCAAACTCTTCTTCTTTTTACCATGGGTATTCTTTAAAATTATCGCACATAAAACGGGTGTCAGGGTTAAGGCAATGATACCGGAAAGTACAATGGATGTGGCCATCGCAATCGAAAATTGTCGATAAAATACTCCAACTGCTCCTGGTAAAAAGGCAATTGGAATAAACACGGATGCCATCAATAAGGTAATGGCGATAATCGCTCCAGAAATCTCTCCCAATACTAATTTTACAGCCCTTGCAGGCCCACAATTTTTTTCCTCCATTTTTACATGGACGGCCTCAACCACCACTATCGCATTATCTACCACAATACCAATAGCTAATACCATTGCGAATAAAGTAATCATATTGATGGATGCACCAAAGAATTGCATAAAGGAGAATGCCCCTACCAATGAAATTGGAATAGCTAAAACCGGCACCAAGGTGGATCTCCAATCTCCTAAGAAGATAAATACTACTAAAGAAACTAAAATAAATGCATCTCTCAGGGTTTTCATAACCTCCTCCATGGAAGCGTCCAAGAACCTCGAAACATCATAAGAAATTTCATAATCAATTCCTGGAGGAAAATTTTTTTTCATTTCGGCTAATTTTCCTTTTACTTCTTCAATTACATCCGAAGCATTACTTCCATAATTTTGTTTTAATACTATCGCGGCCGAAGGGTGGTCGTCCAATTGAGAATAAATATCATAATATTCTGAACCTAATTCAACGGTTCCCAAATCTTTCAAACGTAAAATTTCCCCTTCAGGATTTGCCCTAACAATGATATTTTCATATTGCTCAGGTTTATTGTAACGCCCCACATAGGTTAATACAAATTCTAAGGATTGAGAAACCTTTCCAGAACTTTGTCCTAATCTACCCGGAGATCCAATAACTGATTGTTCCGTGATGGCATCCATCACTTCTTCTGTACTCACATTATATGCACGCATTCTATCCGGATTCAACCAAATTCTCATCGCATATTGTCTCGAACCCAAAATCTGTGCTCTTCCTACGCCACTTAGTCGTTGAAGCTCAGGTAAAATATTGACATTCGCGTAGTTGAATACATAATTCATGTCCATATTTTTGGTTTTACCATATAAATTGACATACATCAACATTTGCGGCTGAACGCTCATCGTACGGATACCTTCTCTTTGAACCAAAGGAGGTAGCTGATTTAAAACCTGATTTAATCGGTTTTGAACTGTAACAGCTGCTACATCTGGATCAACATCCATTTCAAAAAATACTTGGATATTTGCTTCCCCGGCACTGGTCGCATCAGAGGTCATATAACGCATTTTAGGCGTACCATTAATAGCTTGTTCCATCGGAATTAAAACCGATTTAGTCAATACCTCGGCACTCGCTCCTGGGTAAGAAGCTGATACTTGAACCTTTGGTGGTGCAACATTCGGAAATTGTGATTTTGGCAATGTATTAATTGCCAAAATTCCTGTAAATAGCAGCAATACAGCTATCACAATTGAAAATACAGGCCGTTTTAAAAATTTTTCAAACATCGTTTTATGGTTTATTCTGCCTCATATTTTAAATGACTAATTACTTGAGCTGGGTCAATAAATTTTGTCTTAATCTTTTCCCCTTGCTCTACTCTCCTAATTCCTTCAATCAAAACCACATCATCTACTTTTAAACCTTTATCAATCACAAACAAATCTTCTAATATCCTTTGAATTTTTATTTCTCTCTGTTGAACTACCCCCTCCTTGTCGATTACAAATACGAAGTTTTTATCTAAATTTTGAAATGAAGCTTTTTGGGGAATAATTAAGGCTTTTGGCAATTTTGAAACCATCAAAATACTGCCCGTTTCACCATGTCTTAAAATCCCTCCTTTATTTGGGAATGTAGCTCGAAAGGCAATATTTCCTGTCTCATTATTAAAATCTGCCTCAATGGTTGATATAGTTCCCGGATGTTCAAATACTTGCTTGTTCGCTAATAATAATTCTACTTTAGACATATCATTATTATCATTTAGCCCATATTTATAATTTAAATATTCCGCTTCTGGGACGTTGAAGTAAACCCACATTTGTGAATTATCAGATAGATGCGTTAATAATTCCCCATCTTCCACTAATGATCCCTTTCTTACTTCTAAACGGTCCATGATTCCATCAAAGGGTGCTCTAATCTCCGTAAATCCTAAATGAGCTTTCGCTAAATTTAACTCAGCATTCGCCTTATCCAATTTCGCCTTTGCTAAGGCTAATTCATTTTTTGATACAATATTACTATCTGCTAATGCCTTTGTATTTAAGTATTCTATTTTTACAAATTCTGCCTCAGCCTTCGCTTTTTCAAATTCTGCCTGGTACATAATCGGCATAATTAAAAACATTAATTGCCCCCTCTTTACCACCTTACCTTCGTCTACATAAATTTCTTGAATATAGCCAGATTCCAATGCTCTTAATTCAATATGTTGAATGGAGTGGATTTGACATACATATTGGTTGATTACTGAGGTGTCTTTAATAATAGGGTTCGTTACCGTGAACTCATTATTTTCTTTAAAATGTTCTTCTTTTTTAGAACCACAACTTCCCAAAAGTGCTAAAAGGGAAAAGCTGTACATTAATACAATTAGCTTTTTCATTTTTAAAATGATAAAATTTTAGATTAGTAAAAATTGATAAAGCCCATGGCCTTTCAATCCATCGTTTAAATAAATAAAATTGAAAAATTAAAATTGGGAATTAAACCCTTGAATTTTGGGTAGGTATTTTTATCGAACAATAAACCAAATAAAGAGCTGAACGCTTAATTTTTATTAACGATAAATAGTAATTAAAAAAACTTGCCCTCTCGGATGAATTTAAAATTTCATTTGAATCAGTTTGTTCAAATAATATATTCTTTTTTAAGGAACTTTCTTTCTGATTATCCTCGTCTTCTTCATTATCATTTTCCTCTATAATGAAATTAGAAAATAATATTTTAGAAGACCTTTCTTGTGAATAATAGGTGGAATGCTTAGTAGTTTTTTGAAAAAATAATTCAGCGGTATATCCAAAACTAATAAAGCCCTTCGCCGTAAAACTTATAATAAGTATTATGGCTAAAAAACTAGATTTGTTTAGAAATTTTTGAATTTTATTCATTCCTTTTTCGAATATTCAAAATTAAAGGCGATTTTTAGAAATTCCAAAAATTGTTTTCAATTTTATTTTTTTTCAAACTGATATTCCCCTGAGCTAATTTCAATTATTACCTCATTTTCTCTCTCTACAATTTTTTCAATTCCATTGGATTTTTCTAGCTTTCTTCCTCTCCTAGTGATATTTTCCCCCTTTTTCTTTTCTAAAATTAAGCTGGCACTTGTATTGGCTGGTACCGTAAAATTATACTTTACACTCGAACCAGCATGAAACCATTTGCTCTCTATTTTTCCATACATGGCCTGAATATTTCCCTGTACGTAGTTAATATTTCCCGTTTCGTCTATTCTTGGGTTCAATATGAAATGTTTATAGCCTGGTTGTGCCTCATCTCTTCTTATTCCCACCATATATTCGTATATCCATCCCGCCACCGCTCCAAAAGAATAATGATTAAAAGAATTCATACTATTATTTCCTCCAAATCCATCTTGTATCGTATAAGAATTCAATCTTTCCCAAATGGTCGTCGCCCCATTCATTACCGGATATAACCACGAAGGATAATTTTTCGATACTAATAATTGATAAGCTATTTCGTCTTTCCCTGCCTTAGATAATGCTTCATTAATAGAGGCTGTTCCAATAAAGCCAGTCATTAAAGAATAAGATGGCACCGTCCGGCCTAAATCATCCGTATTCTCTCTTTGGATAGTCGCCACCAAATTATCGACCACCTTTTCCTTTAAATCCTCTTTTATCACCCCTAAATTATATGGTATGGCATAAGATGCCTGAGTGTCTATCATATACCCCTTAGATGTCATATCCTCCGGATTTCCCTTAGATGATGGTGGCCCTAATCTCGCCGTCTTTACCCCTGAATGGATTGATTTTCCCTCCTCATTAAAATAAATTTCATTTATCTCTTTCACTTTTTCATCATATTTATTCCCAAACTCCTCCTCATCCTTTAAATATCCCAATTTCCCTGCAGACTTCTTCAATATTGAATAGTTATATGCCTGATAGGTCATCCAAAATGAGGTATTATCATTGCTATTCACTTCCGGACTTAACCAATCTCCCAAGGGTCCCTCATTCAATATTCCCTCTCCATTTTCTTTGGTCTCTAAATATTCTGTGTATTTTTTCATCGCAGGATAATGCTCCCTTAATAATTCAATATCCCCATTCTGAAGATAGGTTTCCCAAGCTACAATAATTCCCGCACTGCCCCATAATGTCCCTCCAAATCCTCCGCCCACGGGTGCTACATCCCCAAATCTTCCTTCCTCTGTCTGTAAATCCCGCATCGCCATCATATGCTTTCGCATAAAATTATTTACATTAGCCAAGAGATTCGCTGATTTAGAAAATACATTGATGTCGCCACTCCAACCCATCCGCTCATTTCTCGCAGGTGTGTCCGTAGGAATAGACAAAAAATTCCCCCTCAAAGACCAGGTAATGTTCGACCATAATTTATTCACTAAAGCATTTGAACTTTCAAATCCTGCACTGATGTCTTCTACCGATGATATCACCATTCCAGTTATGTCTTCCCGAGAGATCGGTTCCTCAATTCCCGTAATTTCTAAATACCTGAATCCATGGAAAGTAAATTTTGGTTGAATGATTTCATCTCCACCCTTCAATATATATTCGTCCTGTACCAATGCCGCACGAATATTCTCCAACATGATCATCCCTTCCATTCCTTTATGCTCTGGCAAATCCGGATACAAGACCTCCGCATATCGTAGGGTGATTTTCTGGCCCGGTTTTCCATTTTTTATTTTAATTTGTGGAAATCCTACCATATTTTGTCCCATATCATATACATAAACATGATTCCTCGGTTGGAATATTTTTATTGGTTTTAAAGTGGTAAGTAAATGCACCCCCGGATCCATTTGCCCTTTAAATTCTAAATTTGAATAATCCAGGCCATCCCAGGCCGTTTCTTCTAAACTGATTTCCTGGGCATCCTTCCACCCTGAATCGTTAAATCCATTGGTATTCCACCCCTGAATTTTCTCCTCCTTTCGTGCATCATAAACCTCCCCTTGAAAAAATGATCCCACCCTGATTGGCCCATCAGAGAAACTTTTCCAATTTTCTGGTTTAGTAGGAATAATTTCTTTCGTTCCATCCGAATAAGTGATTTCAAGATTCCCAATAAAAGAAGAGCGATCCCCAAAAAAATTCCAATTCTCCCCTGAATAGGTAATATTTCCACTCCACCAGCCCTCAGCCAATATCGTTCCCCAAGTATTATTGCCTGATTTCAGCAAGTTCGTCACATCAAAACTCTGATACTCATGATGGATATTATACTGCGTCAGACCCGGCTTAAAATAATCCTCATCCACTTTTTTTCCATTGAAATAAAATTCATATATCCCCCTTGCCGTAGCATATAATTTGGCTTTTTTTATTTCCTTATTCCCTATAATGAATTCAGTCCTTAAATAGGGCGTAGAATTTTTAGACGGATCTTTCACTTGAAATAAATCCCCCGTTTTAGCCTCTATTTTAGTAATTTTTGATTCTTCAAATAAGGCATTATTGGGTCCCCTAAAATTTCGAATCACCATTTTTTCAAACGCCGCTTTATTCCCCTTTTTCAGCCAATATCCTACCTCTGAAACCATGGGGAAGGATATAAAATTATTTCCTGCACCGACAGGATTAAGATTGAATCCCTTTGGGGCATACGGACTCGCATTTTTTGCCGGCTGATTGATTAAATGCTTGGCATCTTTTTGATCTATAAAAAATTCAAAAACGCCAAAATTACTCGATACTATTATTTTATGAGCCTCATTGCCATTGTTTTTATCAATGATCGAAGGATCAATTTCAAAGGAAACTAGCGGTTTTTCTTTTGAATCTTCCAGACTATATCCCACCCGATAAATGTTTAATTTTGCCTTTTCACCTACCTTGAGTGGATTTAAATCTAATTCAACCCCTATAAAACTTTCATCCTTTTTATTTTCTACCCCCATTAAATTCAGATTTGAATCCGAAAGGCGAGGATCATTGGCCCCAAATACAATTGCTGCCTTCCCCAAATCTTCCATTTTTAAGGTAGATTCTATTATATAAACAGATAAATAATGAGCATAAAAAGGTAAATCATTCGAACCAATCCATTGCGCATCCCCAAAACCTTTCCCCATTAACCCTGTCTCAAAATAATCTTTTATCTCCCCCTTTCTCCCGCGGTTGTCCCAAACAACCAATTCCCAATCATAATGTGTTTTTGGCTTTAATTCTTTTCCTGAATAATAAATTCCTAATGATGAATCATCTTCCTTCCTTCCTGAATCCCAAACAATCCCCCCATTTTCCTCCCGAACAAGGATCTGATAAGCCATTTGCTTTTGACCATATTCCCCATTTTTGTTTTCCATTTTCCAGGAAAATCTCGGGTTTCGGACGTCCAATTGCCTTGGACTTCTCGCATATTCCACGGTGGGTTCAAAAATCCTTATCTGAGAAAATACCATTGTCTGGAATCCGAATAATAGGATAGATAGGATAAGTTTTTTCATAGGTTTATTCAGTAGGCCCTTAAATTAAACGAAATGGAATAGAAATGGAAATATAAATCCAACTATTGCTATCCAAATCATATAAACCGGAAAAAATAAACCAATCGATTTTTCAATTTTTTCTGCTCCCCCTTGTCCCCTGAATTTTTGAATTAATTCCTTCGAAACAAAGCCTAAATGCAATACCAATAAGATATTCATCACCAAAACGGAAAGTTTATTCGGGCTATTCCCAAATTCTTGAATACGATAAATCAGGGCATTGATAGAAATTAAATTAATGATGATGACATTCACCGAAACAATTATTAGAAATCCTAGCAGCCATTTCGAAAGATTCCCTTGCCCTAATTCCCCAATTGAAAAAATGATCAAGGCCATGACAACAATAATAATGATATTAAATAGGATTAAGAATTCACGATCTTCCAAGATATTTTTCGGGGTAAGGATGAGTGCAGAGCTGAATACCAATAAACTTATTGTTACTAAGGGAGTAAATATCTTCGCCATGAGAGGAGAAATGGTATTCACTAAATGCGGATTATTCAATACTAAATTGGTGGAAACAATCGGTATGGCCGGGAATAACCAAACCCCAATATTTTGAAAATAAAATTCCGCAATTTCCAGGTCTAATAATTTATATAAGGCAATGGTAATTAGACTGAATAGCATCGTGGAAATTCCTACCAAGCCACCTAAAATTAAAAGATTTCCATTGAAGCGAAGGAATTCCATTCTCTCCTTTGAAACTAGTACTTTTTTACCTAAAAATCCTATTCCAAATAAAATCCAAGATAAAATAGCAAAATTTATTACGGATAATTGATAGGTAGAACTTTTTTCTCCTACAGGAAAATTGGCCATTTGCAGGAATATTCCTAGAAATATTATCAGAGGAAAAACATAAAAAATTTTATCCCAAAAAAC
>CAZXZK010000006.1:0-2925 GCA_964645295.1 uncultured Cytophagales bacterium
CAGGAGCGATTCAAGATTACGATAGAGGATTGATTATAGGCCAAAAAAGTTTCGGGAAAGGTTTGGTTCAAATAACGCGTGACCTAGCCTATCGAACAAAAATTAAATTAACTACCGCTAGATATTATATCCCCTCAGGAAGATGTATTCAAAAAGTCGACTATTTTGACCATGAAAATAATTTGGATACGACAAAATTCATTTCAAAAAATGGCAGAATTTTAGAAAATAGTGGAGGGATAAGTCCGGATATTCTGGTAAAAGAAAAGGAATATAAATCCTTTTATCAATTTATCATGGAAAACAAACTCGCTTTAAAATTCAGTTTTTTAAAATACCCAGATTATCAAGACAAAATAACTGGTGAAAATTGGGAAATCTCGGATACTATTTATCAAGAATTCCTCCAATGGATAAAAACCAAAAACTACCATTATTCCAGTCCGGAAAAAGAAATTTTAGATTCCCTTTATGCCAATATTCCTCCGAATGAAAAGAACCATTCTTGGGGAAATCAATTAAAAGATTTGATACAAAACCCAATTATTGGATTTGAAAATAAAGCAGAGGAATCAAAAGAAGAAATTAAATTAGCATTAACTTATTTTTTCTTGTCTGAAAAGTTCGGAAAATTAAAAGCAGATCAATTCATGGTAAAAAATAGTGATGAAATAAATCAGGCAATTAAAATTTTAAATAATCCGTCTAAAATGAACGGAATATTAACTAAATAAAATGGCGTTCCTATTAGGTATTGAAACTTCAGGAAATTTATGTTCGGTAGCATTATTCCGTGATGGGGAATTAATTGACGATAAAGAAATTCAAGAAGAAAGTGCCCATTCCAAAAAAATTACCCTCTTAATCGAGCGAATCTTAATCCAAAATCAACTAAACAAAAAGGATTTAAATGCCATAGCCATTTCAATTGGACCAGGATCATATACTGGGTTAAGGATTGGTTTATCGACAGCCAAAGGTCTTTGCTATGGATTGGATTTACCAATAATAGCTGTTTCTACTTTAAGAATTATGGTGGAGGAGGCGATATCTTTAAAGGATAATTATAGGCAATATTTACCTATGATGGACGCCAGAAGAATGGAGATTTACGGAGGAATTTTTGACAAAAATGGTTCTATTATTCTCCAGGAAGGAGCTTATATCCTTTCCGAGAATCCTTTCGAAAAAACCTTAACTAAAGAAACGCTATGTTTTGGAAATGGAGCAGAAAAATGGGATTGGCAAAAAGATTATCCTGAAAATTTTCTAAAAAATATATTACCAAGAGCAAAATTTATGGGTAAATTAGCATATAACCAGTTTTTAAATAATGAATTTGCAGATTTAGTATTATTAGAACCAAATTATTTAAAAGAATACCAAGGAAAATAAGATGGAAGCAATCGTTAATAAAGTTGCAAATAGCGGTTTAACCCTCCTAAATTTAGAGGAAATAAAACCAAAAGAGGAAAGAATCGAAATTGATTTAAGTCCGTGGCTATGGCAAGGATTGGTCGTAAAGGAGAAAGAATTTAGAGAAACTTTAAAAAATATAGATTGGAATGTTTATCAAGGCAAATGGGTAACTATATACTGTCGTGAAGATGCCATTATACCAATTTGGGCCTATATGCTGGTCGCATCTTATTTGGAAGGAAAGTCTAAAAAAACCTATTTCGGTCGATTGGAAGAAATTGAAGAAAAAATCCTACAGGATTTTATCATGTCTCTCAACCCCGAGGAATTTGAAGGGGCAAGGATAGTTGTAAAAGGATGTTCAAAGGAAAGTATCCCAACCAATGCATATATCGAACTAATGAATAAACTTCAACCAGTGGTAAAAAGTATATTTTTTGGAGAACCATGTAGTACGGTTCCTGTCTTTAAAAAAAAATGAGATGAATCAGAATTCTGAGCAGTTTAAGTTTATTGAAACTATTTTAAAAATTCATATAACACCGGATATTGATATTCAAAATATTGAATATTTTTACGGTGGAAATTTTAATACGGCAAGTAAAGTTACCGCCAACCATCAGGATTATTTCATCAAATGGAGTACGGAGGAGGAGGTTAATACCTTTGAAAAAGAAGCCCAAAATTTAAATTTATTAGATTCAACTCATACCATAATAGTCCCAAAGGTATTTGGAACAGGCAATATTGATTCTAAAAACTATTTAATTATTCAGGGAATTTCGAGTAGTAATCAGAAGAAAACTTTTTGGAGGGATTTAGGAATAAGCATTGCAAATCTTCATAAAAATTCAAACAAGAATGGATTTGGATTGGATTATGATAATTTCATTGGAAATTTAGTTCAGGAAAATACTTGGATGACCAATGGGATTGATTTTTTTATTGAAAAGCGACTAATTCCGCAATTAGATCTAGCTGAATACAATAGGAAAATTAATTCTGAAATCATAAAAAATTTTGAGAGATTGTTTAAAGAACTTCCTTCCATCATTCCTAACTGCCAATCAAGTTTAATTCATGGGGATTTATGGGATTCAAATATCATGACCAACTTAGATGGGAACGGGGTTTTATTAGATCCCACCTCTTATTTTGGTTTCAGAGAATCTGAAATTGCTTTTACAACGATGTTTGGTGGATTTGAAAATGAATTTTATGAATCCTACAATGAGGTATTCCCGGTTGAAAAGGGATTTCATGAAAGATTACCCATTTATAATCTTTACCCCTTATTGGTACATGTAAATTTATTCGGTGAGGGGTATATCCCTTCCATTAAAAAGATTCTTAGTAAGTTTTAAGACATATTATTTTCCCATTCAACCAAAACCTTATCCACATTTTTTGCTCCTGGAAAAAATGTTATTAATTTTCTAAGGATTTCCTCTACTACCGCATCAGGACAAGACGCCCCACAGGTCAACATGATTTTAACTTCCTCCT
>CAZXZK010000006.1:2935-3292 GCA_964645295.1 uncultured Cytophagales bacterium
TACATCTTTGGTATAAGAAACACCTGCACCAAAATTTGCAGGAATAAAATCTTTAGAAAATAATTCTTGCTTGGAAGGATAATCAAAATGATTGATCAAACCTTTTGAAATAATTTTTTCAGCAGAACTAATAAAATAAGTGGGTAATTTTTTTGAACAAAGCTCAACAATATGAGCCGTATTCGAGGAATTATACCCTCCGGCTACAATTGCCAGGTCTGCCTCTTTTTCCAACATCGATTGAGTGGCCGTCTGGTTATCATTTGTTGCATAACAAAGAGTATCTTTGGTGTCTGCAAAATAATCTGAAATTAAAAGATGATCATCTGAATGAATTTCTATTAATACTCCTTTTAT
>CAZXZK010000006.1:3302-7326 GCA_964645295.1 uncultured Cytophagales bacterium
TTCAACAATTTCTTGAGTATCACTCGCTAACATGGTTGTTTGATTTACAACTCCCAACTTTTCCAAATCCTTTAAAGGATCAAATCCTGCTGAATACTGATCCTGAAAATCACTAAAAAATGATTCTGGAGATTTTTCTTTTCTAAGGTATGGTTCCAATTTATGGGCCTCCTCTAAATTTCGGATAATTAAAGTTGGAGAAATTTCTTTGGTATGAGAAAAGGTGGCTTTTGTCTCTTCATGCTTTGGTTTCCCATGAACAATGATAGAATAACCTTTAGCCCCAATTGTTCCCGCTCTATTCCAAACTTTTTCCACGAAAGGACAAGTCGTATTATAGGAAAAGATACTAATTCCAATATCATTTAAAATGGATTCTATCTCTAAAGTAGTTCCAAAAGCTGGAATAATGACAATATCCTCTTTATTAAGAAAGGACCATTCTATTAACTGGTTGCCTTTTGTATCTTGAATAAATTTAACTCCCCTTTCTAATAAATCTAAATTGACTAAGGGATTATGAATCATTTCTGAAAGAAGAAAAATTCTCTTATCAGGGTTATCTTCAATAATTCTATAGGCCGTTTCTATCGCATTTTCCACACCATAGCAAAATCCAAAATGCCTAGATAAATATATTTTCAAAGGACCAAAATCCAAATAAGTTGGACTAAAGTCTTTTTTTAGTTTATCATTAATTCTTCTACTTTCTTTAATATTACCAATTAAAGAGCTTTTAAATAAGGGGGGTATAGAAAATGACTTCATCCTTTTAAATTTTCTTTTTTGTTTGAATAGATCAGGATTAGGGTCAATGGAATTTATATCTTCCTTATTGAAATTTTTAAACATTATAACTAATTTAATGGCAAACAGTTTAATAAAATTATAGTAATAAAAGTATATTCCAAAAAATTAATGCCAATTTCTTTTTTATAAAAATATAATTATTCTAATTTTGCAATAAGTTTTTGCGTATATATGTTTCACAAACTAAAAATTTTTAAAGACCCTATCAATTTACTTTACATTGTATTGTCAATGGTTGTTTTGGTTTTTTCGTATGAAAAAACACAAAGCGAGGGAGTAATTTCTAAAGGAGAGTTCAGTGGTAAACTGATATTCAAAGGAGATAGTGAATACATCATCCACTCAAACAAAGTATCAGCGAGAATTTTTCCAAATGGAAATACTAATAAACTTGAATTAACAATTGAAGATAATAATTCAACTAAATCCATTTTCGTTGATATCAAGAATTTTACCGGGAAAGGAATTTATTTCTTTCCAGGGGATGGAGAAAATGAGAACTTTGGAAGTTTAATTAAAGATAAAGGTAATTTTAGAAATACGGATAATTTTTTTGAAACGTCTTTCCCTAATCCAGATGGGATAAACAATGCGGTGGGAAGATTAAATATTAGTAAGGCGAATGAATTTTTAGAAGGAGAGTTAATTCTTATTACCAATAATCATTTAGGGTCTCAAGCAATTCTTGAATCATCAAAATTTAAAATTCCTATAAACTAAACCTAAATGGAATTTGATCCAATTGAAATATCAACTCGCTGGTCAACAATCTTAGCATTTATTGAAAAATCCTTCGGTAAACACCCTGATGGTGTAGAGGCTGTCTTATTTTTAATCGGGGTACAAGAATTGGGTAAAGGAAGAGATAATTTCACCAAAGAAGAAAAACAAGATTTAATGCATATTGCTACTTGTAAGGTTTTAAGTTATTTTGGTTTCTATAAATTAGAAGGTCAAGATCAAGATGGTTGGCCAATTTGGAAATTAGAAAAACCTCTTCCAAGCATTAATCTAAAAGAACAAGAAATCATTTTAAAAGCCAGTATAATCGAATATTTCAATCAAGAAGTTTTCTAAAATGAAAATTATATCTTACAATTTGAATGGTATAAGAGCGGCAATCAATAAGGGATTGGTGGAGTGGTTGAAATCTGAAAAACCTGATATTTTTTGTATTCAGGAATTAAAAGCCAACAAAGATCAAGTAGATACGAAAGAAATACACGAATTAGGATATGAATGCTATTGGCTTTCGGCTGTAAAAAAAGGCTATTCCGGAGTCGCTATTTTTTCAAAAATAAAACCAAATCATATTGAATATGGATGCGGTATTGAAAAATATGATTTTGAGGGTAGAGTTATTCGTGCTGATTATGATACTTTTTCTATATTAAGCGTTTACCATCCTTCTGGCTCTAGTGGAGATGAAAGGCAAGAATTCAAAATGGAATGGTTAAAAGATTTCTATCATTACATTGAAAATTTAAAAAAAACTATTCCTAATTTAATAATTTCTGGGGATTTAAACATTTGTCACCAAGCAATAGACATTCATAATCCTAAATCAAATGCAAATAGTTCGGGCTTTCTGCCTGAAGAAAGAGCATGGGTAGATGAGTTTTTAAGCCTAGGTTTCCATGATACTTATCGAATTTTCCATCCCGAACCCGGCAAATATAGTTGGTGGAGCTATCGCTTTAATTCTAGGGAAAAAAATTTAGGCTGGCGAATTGATTATCATTTTGTTTCAGATACCATTATCCACCGAATAAAGGATGCAGATATATTAAATTCTGCAGAACATTCTGACCATTGCCCAGTTTCCCTTATATTTGAAGAATGATCTATCGGTTATATCCAACTTTATTAAATTCTTTTAGCCTCTACTTGAATCAAGTTAAGGATTCTTCCGGAAAACTATTGGTGGATGAGATAGAACTAATTGAGCGAATAAATAAGGTAAAAAAACCTGCAACGGCAGCACAAACAACCGGAATAAATTTTGAAAAAGCGGTCTTATTAGGCGAAAACGAGGAACTCTTCGATGAGAAAATAATTGAAAAAGCAAGAAATCTGATCCCTCAAAAATTTAAAACCCAAGTATATTTGGAAAGTAGATACAAAAACACTCAAATATATGGATTTGTAGACGGGGTTGGTGAAAATATTGCATTTGATTTAAAAAGCACCCAATCCTATTCTTCTGGAAGATTTGCTAAAAATCATCAAAACCTGTATTTACTGGGCCTTCAATCATTTGGAATTAAACAATTAGATTACGTAATTACTGATTTTAAAGAAGTATATTTAGAATCTTATCATTTAGACGATTACGATTTTGAGCCACTTTATAATGAAATTCTATCCTTTGTAGATTTTCTAAATAAAAACAGAAAATTTATTCGAAATAAAAAAATATTTGATTCAAAATCGGTAGACAATCAACTTTCCCTATTTGATTAATAGCGGTATCAGATCTTTTAGCTCTTGAACATAGGGCGAATTTCCCTGGTATTCTAATTGATTGGTAAACAAAATAGCATCAATCCCGGATTTTAATGCCCCATTAATATCTACCTCTGGGTTATCTCCGACCATTAAAACCTCCTCTGATTTAAGACTTAAATTTTCTAAAACAGCATAGAAAAATTCTTTTTGTGGCTTTTTATAACCTGTTTTGTCAGACGTAAAACAATCTTTAAAATAGTTTGAAAGACCTGATTCCTTAATTTTTATTTCTTGAATATCATGAAAACCATTTGTTAAAATATATAATGAATAATGTTTGGATAATTCTTTAATTAAATTCGCCGCACCATCAATCAATTTCTTTTTACGTGGATTTCTATATAAAAATTGATCAGAAAAAGTAATTGAATCTTCCAGAATATCGAAATTTTTAAAAATTAATTTAAAACGAATGTGTCGTAATTCTTCTTGTGTTAATTCTCCTAATTGGTATTCTCTCCATAATTCATTATTTAATTCTTGATAATTCTTATAAAAATCCGAAAATACAACCTGGTATTTTTCTTGTAAGTGGTATTCAATAAACAATTCATTTAAGGTATCAAAAGCATTAGCTTCATGATCCCATAAAGTATGATCCCAATCAAAAAATATTGCCTTATATTGTTTATCCATCCAACAAAAGTAATCTTAATTAAGTATATTTGAGAATATTTACCAACAAAATGATATTCTATGAGGCATG
>CAZXZK010000006.1:7336-9832 GCA_964645295.1 uncultured Cytophagales bacterium
GCATTCTTTGATTTAGAAACCACTGGAATTGATATTGCTTTCGATAGAATAGTTGAGATCTGTATCGCCAAAGCTAATATTGATGGGTCGGTAGAAATAAAAACCAGAAGAATTAATCCAACTATTCCAATTCCGGCACAAGCTTCAGCGGTTCATGGGATTTACGATGAGGATGTAAAAGATGAACCCAATTTTAAACAAATTGCCAAATCATTGGACAATTTTTTAATGGGCTGCGATTTAGCTGGCTTTAATTCGAATAGATTTGATATTCCTTTATTGGTAGAAGAATTTTTAAGAGCAGACTTGCCATTCGAAATGAAAAATCGAAAATTAATTGATGCTCAAAAAATTTATCATATGATGGAACCTCGAAACCTTACAGCAGCTTTTAAGTTTTATTGTAATAAGGATTTAGAAAATGCCCACAGCGCTGAAGCAGACGTCATTGCTACACTTGAAGTTTTAAATGAACAAGTAAAAAAATATGAAAATACACCAATAAAAAATCAGGATGGTGAACTGATTTACCCCATAAAAAATGACATGGAAGTCCTTAGTAAATTAAGTGAGACCAATCGAGTTGATTTTGCAGGACGAATGATTTATAAAGATGGTGTAGAAGTATTTAATTTTGGGAAATATTCAAACCAACCGGTAAGGGAAATAATTAACAAAGATTTAAATTATTACGATTGGATTATGAAAGGAAACTTTCCTCAAGATACAAAACGAAAATTAACTGAAATAAAATTACGAGAGTTCAAAAACTAATTGGATAAGTTATATAATTTTCGATATAATTTTAATAAATTTGCGAACTAAAAACTGCCTAGTTTAAATATCAATTATGGAATCAATACCTGAGGTTATTCAATCCATTCCAGTTTCACATTATATAATACTGAGTTCAACTCTATTTATAATTGGAATTTTTGGAGTATTAACAAAAAGAAACGCAATAATCGTATTCATGTCTATCGAGTTAATGTTGAATTCTGTAAACTTATTACTAACTGCTTTTTCTTCCTATTTTTCTGATCCATCAGGGCAAATTTTTGTTTTCTTTATTATGGCTGTAGCAGCGGCGGAAGTAGCCGTTGGGCTGGCTATTATTGTCATGATTTACAGAAATATTCAAAGTATTGATATAGGTATCCTTAACAAATTAAAAAACTAAAAAAATGTCCCCTATCCTGGTTTTAGTAGTATTACCTTTGATTGGATTTTTAATTAATGGAATTGCCTATCCTAGATTATCCAATTCAATTTCCGCACTAATCGGTTTAATTGGGCCAGTCATTGGCTTTGGCATTGCCCTTTATTTATTTCAAAATCCTGGAGAATTTAATCAAGAAGTTGAATTAATACCTTGGATACAATTAAGTGACTTATCCATTCCTTTAAGTTTAGTGGTTGACCCATTATCGGCTATGATGCTTTTGATTATTACAGGAGTGGGGTCTTTAATACATATTTATTCCATCAGTTATATGTCGCATGATGAAGGGTTTGGAAAGTTTTTTGCTTTTTTAAACCTCTTTATTTTCTTCATGTTAATGCTTGTTTTAGGATCCAATTTTGTGGTTTTATTCATTGGTTGGGAAGGTGTTGGTTTATGTTCTTATCTGCTAATTGGCTTTTGGAACAAAAGAAATAGTTTTGGTGATGCTGCCAGGAAAGCATTTATTATGAACCGAATTGGTGACCTAGGTTTTTTAATAGGAATATTTTTAATTTACCATTCCTTTGGAACATTCAATTTCCAGGAAATGATTGCCCAAATTGAATCAGGTACGGTTGATTTAAGTATGGTTCCTACTATTGCTTTCTGTTTATTTATCGGAGCTATGGGAAAATCTGCCCAAATACCTTTATTCACTTGGTTGCCTGATGCCATGGCTGGGCCTACTCCTGTTTCTGCCTTAATTCACGCAGCAACAATGGTTACTGCCGGAATATATATGGTTATCAGAGCAAATGTTCTTTTTGAATTAAGTCCGGAAGTACTTGATTTTATTGGATGGGTTGGACTTGCTACTGCTCTTTTGGGTGCTACAATTGGCCTTTTTCAAAATGATATCAAAAAAGTCTTAGCCTATTCAACAGTTTCTCAATTAGGATATATGTTTATTGGCCTTGGTGCATCTGCTTATACGGCTTCGTTCTTTCATGTTACCACACATGCTTTTTTTAAAGCCCTCTTATTTTTAGGAGCAGGATCCGTCATTCATGCTTTATCTGATGAACAAGATATTCGAAAAATGGGAGGCTTAGCAAAAAAATTACCTATTACATTTATCACTTTTTTAATCGCGACAATCGCCATTTCAGGAATTCCTCCGTTTTCAGGTTTTTTCTCAAAAGATGAAATCTTAGCAAATTTATACCACCATGATGCTGTCATGTGGTGGTTAGCAATATTAGGCTCCGCTCTAACCTCCTTTTATATGTTCAGGGTATTAATCATTACCTTTTTTGGAAATTTTAGAGGAA
>CAZXZK010000006.1:9842-26685 GCA_964645295.1 uncultured Cytophagales bacterium
GATTTTAGCCGTTTTAACGATGGCCGGTGGTTTAATTAATATGCCCCACTTTTTCGGAGGAAATGAATTCTTGGCAAATTGGTTAGAACCCATCATTCCAAGCCCTGAAGGTACCCTAGAATTTCATCTAATCTCTCTAGAAGCATTGGCGCCTATTTTAGCCGGTATATTACCAGCTATTTTGGCAATTTATTTATTCGGGATAAAAAAACAAGTACCTGTAGAGGACAAAGAAATCCATTCCCTAACACGTGTTATTTATGATAAATTCTATATAGACGAGGTTTATGAGATTTTATTTCAAAAGCCAGTCATTTTCTTATCAAAATTCTTTTCTCAGGTAATCGATTTTCTTGTAATTGATTTAATCGTGGAAGGAACTGGAAGGTTATCTGAAAAAATCTCCATAGAATTCAAAAAAATTCAAAATGGAAGTGTAGGATATTACATTTTCTATATGACCATTTCCATCGTTTTAATTATTTTATTAAGTATTAAATCTCAAATTTTTTAATACATAAGGTATGTCATTACTTTTAATTATTTTAATTCCATTAATTTTAGGTTTAGGCCTATTAATAGCTAAACCTGAAAAATCACTTCAAATTGGAATATTGGGTTCTTTGATTGAACTGGGTTTAACCATTTATTTGATTTATGGAAATGGAAACACCCATGCTATCGATTATCCATGGATTCCAGATGCTGGCATACGATTTAAGATGATGATTGATGGGATAAATTCTCCTTTAATTTTATTAGCCACATTAATTTTCCCTTTTATTTTAGCTACCATTTGTCATTCTGAAAGAAATGAAGATGGAAACTATGTTGGCCTATTAATGATTATGCAGAGTCTGATGATCGGTGCCTTCCTTTCATTTGATGCATTTTTATTTTATTTCTTCTTCGAAGCTGCATTGATTCCAATCTATTTCATTATCATTCAATATGGGGAAGGAAATAAAAATAAAATTGCTCTAAAGTTTTTTGTTTATACCTTGTTTGGGTCATTATTCTTATTAATCGGTTTAATTTATATTTATCTAAGAGGTTCAAATTTAAGCCCCTCTTCAGACTTCCTTTACCTTTACGAAACTGCCCAAAAATTAAGTCCTACAGAACAAAATTTTTTATTATTTGCCTTCTTTATTGCCTTTGCCATCAAGATGCCAATATTTCCATTTCATACTTGGCAACCCGATACGTATACCTCTTCTCCAGCTCAAGGAACTATGATGCTTTCCGGAATTATGCTTAAAATGGGTACTTATGGCGTAATAAGATTAGTTTTACCCATGTTTGGCCAGGCTCTAGAAAATTATGGCAACATCCTCATCATCCTTTCTATCATAGGTGTCATTTATGGCTCAATTATTGCTATTCAACAAACAGATGCAAAAAAAATCTTAGCCTATTCCTCTTTTGCTCACGTCGGTCTAATCTCAGCTGGAATGCTTACCAATGGTTCAGAAGGGGTTCAAGGGGCCATTTATCAAATGGTTTCACATGGTATCAATGTAGTGGGTTTATTCTTTATTGTTGATATAATTGAAAAAAGAACAAAAACTAGAAATATTTATCAACTGGGTGGTATAACTCAATATTCCTATGTCTTATCAGTTGGTTTTATTATTCTAAGTTTAGGATCAGTTGGTCTACCCCTTACAAATGGATTTATTGGTGAATTTATTCTATTGAAAAATATCTTTGAATATTCAAATTTATTAGGAATAATTGGTGGATTAACCATAATTCTTGCAGCTGTGTATAGCTTAAGACTCATCCAAAAAACAATTTTTGGAAATACATCAAAACTTACCAAAGATTTTCAAGACCTAAATATTCAAGAAAAAATAATTTTAGTATCCTTGAGCATACTCGTAATTTTGGGTGGAATTTTCCCTCATTTCATTTTCAATTTAACTGAATCTGGAATTGAAAATATTTCAAAATGGTTTATAAATTAAAATAGTCTAATTGATTAAAAAATGTATTCAATATTAGCTTTATCATTTTTCGGAATATTAAATTTATTTTTAGGTTTTTGGCTAAATAAAAAAAGTCTTCAATCTTTTAATCAATTATTCTTAATTATCACCATTGGACTAACACTCTCAGATTGGAACCATGAATATTTATGGTTTGGAGATTTACTTAAAACCAATAATTTAAGCATAAATTTTAGTGTCATTATCCAATTGGCAGCCCTTTTGGTAATCTCTTTCTCCAATGGCTTTGGCTATGATGATCAATATACCCAACCAGCTGAATATTATGCATTAATGCTTTTCTCCTTAGTAGGAGGTATTTTAATGGTCACCTTTACCCATTTCATAACCTTCTTTGTTGGATTAGAAATCCTATCAGTAGCAATGTATGTTCTAACTGGCTCTGATAAAAGAAACCTTCGCTCCAATGAAGCAGCCTTGAAATATTTTATGATGGGTGCCTTTGCCACTGGTATCTTATTATTTGGTATTGCCTTAATCTATGGCGTAACCCATAGTTTTTACATTGAATCTATCGGAAATACCCTGGCAAATTTATCTCCTGAATCAAAACCCCTATTTTTAAATATTGGTTTAATATTATTGACAATCGGTTTGCTTTTTAAAGTATCCGCAGCACCCTTCCATTTCTGGACGCCCGACGTTTACCAAGGAGCACCCACTATTTTTACTATGTTTATGTCTACCGTAGTCAAAACCGTTGGTTTTGCAGCTATGTATTATATATTAAAAACAGGTTTTGCAGGCTTAGAAAGAATCTGGTTAGTGCCAACCTATTATATTTCAATGCTAACATTGATAGTAGCTAATTTTACAGCATTATACCAAATGAATGTAAAAAGAATGCTTGCTTATTCAAGTATTTCACATGCTGGATATATGCTGATTACCATTATTGCCACTCAAAAATCAACGAATTCAAGTATTTTGTATTATTCACTCGCCTATACCCTTGCAACCATTACAGCATTCGGCGTATTTAAAATAGTCTCTGAATATCAAACCGGAAGGACAGATAACCCTGAAAATACTCAGGCTTTCACTGGATTAGCAAAAAATAACCCTTTACTGGCTTTGAGTTTCTCCATCGCTCTGATTTCCTTAGCTGGAATACCACTAACTGCAGGTTTCTGGGGAAAATTTTATGTTTTTAGAGATTTATTTAATAAGGATGTCTTATATCCAGTAATAATTGGAATCTTAACATCTTGTATCGGTATTTTCTATTATTTCAAACCAATTATAACGGTTTATACCAAAGAGAAAGAAATTGAGAAAATAGAACTTCCGATCATTATCAAACTTACCTTGATTTTGACAACATTTATGACTATTTTGCTAGGCCTATACCCAAGTTTAGTAAAAGAATTATTCTAATTTTCTGATTTTGAATCAATCTAATAAAAACCTATTCAATAAAAAAGATTTAGTTTCCTATTTTTTCGTAGCAGGAACTGGTGCTTTTATTCAATTATTATCAGGTGCTTTATTAAAAGATTGGTTTGGCATGAAATACCAAAATACTTTAATCCCTGCTTATATTATTGCCTTTATCGTAGGTTTTATCCTGACAAAACTTTTTGCATTTGACGCTAGAAATACCAAAAAAACAAAAAGAGAAATCATTAAATTTTCCCTTGTATCAATTTGTTCTGGCCTAATTACCTATTATATAAGTATTTTCACCTACCAAATCTTAAGTTCCTTTTTTTTAGAGGATTATTTACTGAAAATTCCAAATTCAATAAAAGAAATTAATTTAAGCCAATTAAGTTCCACAACCACCGGTATGGGTTTTAGTTTCGTATTCAATTATATCATGCACAAATCCTTTACTTTTAAAGAAAGTGGTTTCTATGATAAACTTAAAAACTTATTAGAAATAGACTAATTTTCTTCAATTCTTAAAAATTCCTTAAAAAAATTTGCAGGAATAAAAGAATTATTCTAAATTTGATTTTCAAATCTTAAAATATTATTAAAATGAAAAAGGTATTTGCATTATTATTTGTTACTGGAATGATGGCTTTAGCATCATGTGGTGGTGAGCAAGCTACTGAAGCACCAGCTACTGAAGAAGTTGCTGTTGAGTCTATGGAAGCTGATACTACTATGGCTGACACTACTATGGCTGAAGAAGCTGCGACTGAAGAAGCTGCTGCTGAATAATTTTCAGACACAAGAAATTAAAAAGTCCTTCCAACGAAGGACTTTTTTTTTATCTTAGCAAGAATGAAATCCAAACAAAAAATTCAATCCTTTCTAAATCACTTCCCGCCGAGTGTCGCTGAATATTGTTTTGACCTATGGAATGAAAATGAATTCGACCTATTAATCAGTAAAAAAAGAGAAACTAAATTGGGAGACTTCTGCATTCGTCCTAACCAAAAATTAAGAATCACGATCAATCATGATTTAGGGCCTTATCAATTTCTAATTACCTATATCCATGAAGTTGCGCACTACATCAGCTTTCAACGATATAAAAGCCTAAAAAATCCTCACGGAATTGAATGGAAAAAAATTTTTAAAGAATTATTTGATCCAATTTTATTTCCAGAACTATTGCCAGAAGACCTAATCTCAGTCTTAAAGGAATATTTAAAAAACCCCTCCGCTACCAGTACAGGACATCCGGGTTTGGTAAAAGTATTAGAACAATTAGAAGGGCGAAATAACAAAATTACATTAGAACATATTGAAAAAAATTCGATATTTAGAATTAAAAACTTAATTTTAATAAAAGGAGAACTCCGACGAACAAGATACCTTTGCAAGGATGCAAAATCAAATAAAAAATACCTTGTTTCAAAATTTGCAGAAATTATTCCTATGGAAAATTTCTAAAATTTCATTAATCATTGTATTATTTGGGAATCAATTCATTTTTTCACAAAATTTCGAAGATGGCAATTGGTATAAATTAGAAATTCAAGAAGAGGGTATTTATAAAATAACTGGAGAATTTTTACAATCCAATGGAATTGATTTAAATCAATTTATGGCAAATGAAATAGCTCTTTATGGTTTAGAATATGAACTGCCCGAATCCTTAAAAGAAAAGTCTTTTAAAAATAAACCAACCTCTATACCTTTGATTCCTGAAGGTGATATTCCCGTAAAATGGTCCACCCAAACTAGTTTTTATTTCTATGCAAAAGGTGCTAATTCAACCATCTTTTATCCGGAAGATTCCACTTGGAAATTTAAAAAACATCATTATTCCAAAAAAAATTATTATTTCATTCATCTCAAGGACTCGAATCCCCATTTCATTACCTCAAAATCAAATTTCCCTAATGCAAATATCCTATCTGAAACCTACGGCTTAGATAATTTAGTGTTTGAAAATTTAAATCCCCTAAAATCAGGAAGAAAATGGTTAGGTAAAGCCCTTTCAAATTCTGAAAATATTCAAATTGTTTACGAATTGCCTAATTATATTTTAAAATCACCCATTCAAATTAGAAGCACCCTTGCCAATGGAAGCATATATCCAAGTAAATTTGTTTTTAAAAATGGTGCAAATATTAATTCCTTAGAAATAGAAAATATTAATCCAGGAAGATATTCAAAAAAATACATTTCAAAAGATTTTAACTATGTAATTATTCCGGAATTATCCAATAAGGAATTTAAACTAAGCATAGAATTATCGAATCAAGCAGGACAGGCCTATATAAATGAAATTGAATTGAACTATTTTAAAAATATAGTTCCAAATAAAAATTGGGATATTTCTTATTCCAATTCAAGTAAAATTACCGCATTTCCGATTAAAATAACCGAAGATTTTATCTGTATCGAGGAGCAGACAAACGGAGAATTTTTTAAACTAGTTGAATCATCTGGTGTAAATCCCTATTCAAAAATAATAATCGGTAAAAAAAATCATGTAAAAATCCCCACAAACATCCAAAAAGCAAATTTCATTAATCCAAAAGATTACCAGAAATCGATGCTTCTTTTAATTGGATCTAAAAATCTTTTGGAAGGTTTAAAAGCCTACCAACATTATCGATCAAAAAAATTACCTACGACCATCGCAATTTTAGAGGATATCTATAATACCTATTCAGGAGGCAAAATAGACCCTACAGCCATTAGAAATTTTTTATTCGATGTGAAAATTAATCAAGAATCTAGGTTAGAATATCTATTACTTGCTGGGGATGCCAGTTGGGATTATAAAAATATCAATGAATTAGTAAACGAAGATATTCAAGATACTTATATACCAACCTATGAAACACTGGAATCATCTGAACCTCTTCTCAGTTATGGTTCAGATGATTTTTTTGGATTTTTATCAAAACCAATTCTTGAATCCGTTGAGGAAAGTCAGGATTTATCATTAGATCTTGGAATTGGAAGAATCCCTTGTGCAACAAATGATGAATTAACCACCTATTTAAACAAAATTAAAGCCTATGAAAAGCAAATTGAAAATGACCTAAAAATTCCAGTTTTTAATTTAATTGCCGATAATGGAGATCAAGGAATTCATCTTTTTGATGCAGAAAATTTTGCTAAAAAACTGAATAAAAATAGCCCATTTATTATCCATAAAACATACCTAGATAATTTTCCCCTTGAAAAACAAAATGACATAGAAATCTCTCCCGAAGCTTCAAATGCAATTAAAGATGCAATCAACAGAACGGCAAAATTTATCCATTATATGGGACATGGATCGCAAAATGGTTGGACAGACGAAAAAATTTTAACCAATAACGATATCATTGGTTTAAAAAATCACTCGAACTTACCCATTTTATTTACTGCAACTTGTGATTTTTCTAATTATGACAATCCCTTTGAAAAATCAGGGGGTGAATTAGGAATTCTCTCAAATTTTGGAGGATGGCCTGCAATCATCAGTACGTCTAGACCTGTATTTCAAAATAATAATTACTTTTTTGGGCTAAAGTTCTATGATGCTATTTTAGAGAATTTACACAATCAAGAATTTTACCTAGGAGATTTACTAAAACTAACTAAAAATAAAACGAAGAACCTAGGCTCAAACAGGAATATCATTTTATTAGGAGATCCAACGCTAAGTTTACCTTGGATCTATGATGATGAACTATCTGATCTCCAGATTGACAAGGATCAAATTAGCGTCTTTGATAACCAAAATAGTACCCTATTTGGTGAAATTTTAATCAGTGAGGAAGATAAAATAAGCCTAAATAGCAAACTGAATTATCAAGACAATTCTTCCATTTTGTATCAAATAAGGGGTCAAAAAAATAATACTACCATAAATATTCAAATTCCAAGGTATTTAAATGATGAAGGGAAAAACCCTTCCATTTATCTTACTATGAAAGGGCAGGATTCGAAAAAATATTTTGCAAAAAGAAATTTACCACAAAATTCCTCTCAAGATATTCTTGCTGATCCACTAGATTTTAGTTTTGACTATTTAGAGAAAAGGCCCCAATCTTTGGATAGCATTCTCATAAAAGTACAAAATCCACATGAATTTAAATTAAGTAAATATTCAGAAAATTCGAAGGTGGTATTAAATGATAGTCTAGTATTCCCTTTGGCTGATTATATTTTAATCCAACATTCAAATTCAAAAGAATCCTGGTATCGAATACCAATAGAAAATCCTTTAAATGAAATTTTTGGTGTACTGAATGCTTGGAACTCTCAAGATGAACCCATTAATATTGTATTCAATTTTAAAAAATCTGCCGAAATTAACGAAAATAAATTTATTCTATATCCAAATCCTATTAACCCTCAAAATGAAAATTTATCGATTCTTTTAATTGAACCTCCATCCTTCCAAGAAAATACCATCGACTTAGAAATTTTTAATTATTCGGGAAAATTATTAAAAAAAATAAATTCTCTAATGTTGGAAAATAATACTATTAAAATCCCGTTAAATAATTTTAAAAATGAAAAAATGATTTTAGTCAAAATTGAATATATCTCCCAAAAACTACATAAATATATTTATTTTACGGAAAAAATCTTTTTAAAATAAATGATTGTTAATTAAAATTGATTATTTTTAGTAAATTTAGAATCGTAAATTAGTTTACGAAATTTATATCCAAAAAAAGATTCATAATAAAATGAAAGTATTCTTAAAAACATTTAAACTAAGTTTTGTAATTAGTTTAATTTTATTAACAAGTCAGATTAGTTTTTCTCAATCGAATGGCACTTTAATATCTAATGACTATCAAGGACCTAGACCAACCATGTTATTCCTTAATATAACCCCTGATGCAAAAGCATCTTCTATGGGTGATTTGGGATCTTCTACTGCTGCGGATGCCAATTCAATCTATTGGAATCCAGGTAAATTAGTATCCTCATCAGACAATTTAGGTTTTGCGATATCTTATACTCCTTGGATGAGAAATATCGTCTCAGATATGGCATTATTTAATATAAGCGGTTTTAAAAAATCAGATGACAATCAGGCTTTTGGTTTTGCAATCAATTATTTTGATTTAGGAACCTTTGCTGCCACCACCAATACAGGCCAAAGCAACGGTAATTTCAGCTCAGCTGAATATTCAGTTACTGGAACTTATTCAAGAAAATTAAGTGATGCTTTATCTTTAGGATTAAACCTTAAATATATCAATTCAAACTTATCAGGCAATGCCGCGGACATGGTCAATAAACCAGCCTCTACCGTAGCAGCAGATTTAGGTTTATATTGGAATAAATTAGGATCCAATAACTGGAGTACCTCTTATGGTTTAGTAATTTCAAATATCTCTGGAAAAGTTTCTTATGGGGGGCAATCGAAAAACTTTATTCCAACGAATTTAAGGTTAGGAATTACCCGCTCAAAGGAAATTTCAGAAGGGAATGTATTCACTTATGGATTAGACATTAATAAATTAATGGTTCCCTCTGTAGATAGTGGAAAAAATTTAGATGATATAACTGCTATAGGAGGCATGTTTTCTTCTATCTTCCAAAGCCCTGAAGCAATTACAACCTCAATTGGAGCAGAATATTTAATTAATAACGTTTTCGCCCTTCGAGGAGGGTTCTTCAACGAGTCAAAAAATACAGGTAATCGTAAATATTTAAGTACTGGTTTTGGAATTAAATTAGACCAAAAATACAGTATTGATTTTGCCTATTTAGTTCCAACAAACGGTACTCAAAGCCCATTAGCAAATACGATTCGTTTATCTTTAGTAGGATCCATTTCACAGGGTAACTAATAAATAATTATTTTTGAAAAGTGGCACCTTTACCAAGGTGTCACTTTTTTTTATCCAATGATTGATAGAAAAACTGCACCTAATATTCGGGCAATTAAGCCTAATAATTTCCCAAAACCGAAAAAATGGGAAACAAAAAATACTATTCCTCTATTCACCCTAAAAAATGAATCCCAAGAGGTTTTTAAAATTGAATTTATCCTAGAAAATGATGGGGAATTTTCAATCCTAGAAAGAAAAATTGGTAATAAATTATTAAAAAAAGGCACCAAAGGGAAATCGGCTGAGGTACTCGCATCTAATTTTGAGTATTTTGGAGCCTTTTGGGGGGTTGAAACCTTTTTAGATAATACTACTTTCTATATCTTAGGATTAACAAAATTTTTAAAACCCATCTTAGATTTGGCCATTGAGATACTTGAATCAAGTATATATCCTCCTAATGAGTTTTCGCATTTATTAACCATTGAAAAAGAAAAAACAAAAATAAATTGGGAGAAAAATGATTTTATTGCTTCTCAATTATTTAGAAAACACTTCTACGAAAATGATTCTTACGGCCAGATAATTACTCCTGAAAATTTCGACGATTTAATCTTTGATAATTTAAAAAATTATTATCAAAAAAATTGGCAAAATAAAATTTCAAAAATTTTCTTGTCTGGAAATTTCACAGAAAATAATATCTCCTATTTATTGAGTCAATTAGAAAGTTTCCATTCACCAAACTCTCCTAATTTACCATTAGCCATTTCAACCAATTCAACGAAAAAATTCTATTTAGAAAAAGAAAAAGCACTTCAAACCTCTATTAGATACGGTCTTGACTTTATCAATCGAAGCCATCAAGATTATCCTAAAACTTTTTTAGCGAATTTTATTTTAGGTGGTTATTTTGGATCTAGACTGCAAAAAAATATCCGAGAGGAAAAAGGATTTACTTATGGGATCCATTCATCCATTGTTAATATGAAAAGAGGAACCTACCTAAGTATTAGAACATCTGTGAATAAATTAAATAAAGAAGAAACGATTGAGGAAGTTACCAAGGAAATTAACCATCTAAAAAATGAATTGATAGGTCAAGATGAATTGGAGACTGTAAAGAATTACCTATTAGGCAATTTTCAATCTGAAATCAATTCGCCATTTGATATTATTGAAAAAATAAAAATAATAGAAGAATTTAACCTTGATGCTAACTATTATGAAAATTTTCAAAATCAAATTATTCAATGTAGCCCAAATGATATTAGGGAGGCAGCAAATCGCTATATAGATCCTGAAAAAGCTTTCATTCAATTAGTAGGTTAAAACTGAGATAATCTACGAAATTGAGCTACTCGGTCTTCCAATTCATTTTCAGAAATCTCAAACAATCGATCTGTACCAAATTTCTCTACACAAAAAGATGCTAATGCAGAACCATGCACCACAGCTTTCTTCATATTTTCAAAACTGATATCTCCGGAATTAGCCAAATAGCCTATAAAACCACCCGCAAATGTATCCCCTGCACCAGTTGGATCAAAAACCTCTTCCAAGGGTAATGCCGGACAATAAAACATTTCTTCACCATAAAATAATAAGGCCCCATGTTCTCCCTTTTTGATGATCAAATACCTTGGACCCATGGTTAAAATTTTCTTGGCGGCTTTTCTAATCGATTGCTCCCCAGTTAATTGTTCAGCTTCCTCATCATTAATGGAAATCAAATCCACTTCTTTCATGACCACTTTCAATTCTTCCATAGCAATATCCATCCAGAAATTCATGGTATCCATGACAATAAATTTCGGTCGAATTTTTAAGTTTTTTATGGCCTGTAGTTGAACCTGAGGAGACAAATTACCCAACATTAAAAAGTCGCAAGACTGATATTCATCTGGAATAATTGGTGTGAAATTTTCTAAAACATTTAATTCAGTAACTAAAGTATCCCTTGAATTTAAGTTTTTATGATATTTCCCAGACCAATAAAAGGATTTTTCTCCTAGTTTTAATTGAAGGCCCTTTAAATCAATCCCTTTATCGCTCAATTTATTTAAATATTCCTTTGGAAAGTCTTCTCCAATCACAGCAACTACTTGAATTGGTTGATAAAAAAAGGAAGCAGCCAAAGAAATATAAGGACAAGATCCTCCAATAATTCTATCTACTTTTCCATAAGGTGATTCAATTGAATCAAAGGCAACAGTGCCGATTGATAATAAACTCATAATTTAGTGTATTTTATACTGTAGGACAACGTTCAAATTTTATAGAATGATCAAAATAAATTCGATAAGTAATATAGGTCTTGATAACTTTTGAACCTAAACTATTTACAAAGCGAATCATTTTTGGATTAAAATCTCCAATCCAATTCATCTCCATAGTTTCATAGGGATAAAACGGATTTTTATCTGCTTCTAACTGAAATCGAAGAGCAATCGCAGCTTCAATACCTTTTCTTTGATGTTCAGGAACTACTCCAAAAATGACTCCACAAGATCTTGAAATTACTCCCTTTATTTTTAATAAAAGAAATTTTAATATCCCAAACCAATTCATTTTCCCGTTTAAATGCTTAATAATTTGATTTAGATCTGGAATTACAATAAAAAAAGCAACCGGCTCCCCTTCTCTTGTATAAGCAAACCATAATAACTGCTCGTCTATAATGGGTTTCATTTTTTTAACAAGCGATTGGGCCTGTTCATTACTCATTTCATTGACACCCGGAAATTTTGCCCACGCTTTATTAAAAATTTCTCTAAAATCTTCTGAATATTTTGGTAGTTTGGACTTTTCAATATGTTTAAAATAATAATCAGGATTTTGAAAAATAGCCTCCGCTCGTTTTTTTACACCCTCTGATAATTCCAAATTTTGAATAATTGAGGCATATACATATTGTTGAAAATAATCTTGAAAGCCAAATTTTTCAAAATATTCAATATAGTATTCTTTCGTATATGGCATTTTATAGGTTGGTTCTAAACCCCAACCTTGAACCATCAAACCCCAAAAACTATCCCTTTCACCAAAATTAATTGGCCCGTCCATCCCCTTCATCCCCCGCTCTATCAACCATTGTTTGCAGGCCTCCATTAATAAAAAAGCAACCTTTTCATCCTCTATAAATATTTATCCCTACCTACTTCCTTTAAGACCATAATTGTTTATTCTTCCACAAAGATAGAGATTATTTCTTTTCCATTTTTCAACATCATGAGATAATAGGCAAATCATTTCTTGTTTTAAAAAGAATGAATTAATTTTAAGACTATTTATTAAACTGAACATCAAATTTTTCCCAATGGGGTCACTTAAATTATATAATTCTCTTACCAGAGAAAAAGAGGAATTCAACCCAATTAATCCACCCTTTGTTGGTTTATATGTATGTGGGCCAACTGTTTATAATTATGTACATTTGGGAAATATCAGAACCTTCAATTCATTTGACATTTTATTTCGATATTTAAAATACTTGGGTTATAAAGTTCGATATGTGCGAAATATAACAGATGTTGGGCATTTAACCGATGATAATGATGACGGGGAAGATAAAATTGGTAAAATGGCCAAATTGGAAAAAATCGAACCCATGGAAATTGTGAATCGATATACGCAAGATTTTCATGAGGTCCTTCAAGTATTTAATATCCTTTCTCCTTCCATTGAACCCACTGCTACCGGACATATCGTTGAACAAATTGAAACAACTAAAATATTGATAGAAAAGGGTCTCGCCTACGAATCAAATGGTTCAGTGTATTTTGATATTTCAAAATTCAATGAACAAGGAGGAGAATATGGAAAACTATCTGGAAGAATATTAGAGGACCTATTATCTGAAACTAGAGAACTTGATGGCGTAGGAGAAAAAAGAAATCCACTCGATTTTGCCCTTTGGAAAAAAGCATCCGCCGATCATATCATGCGTTGGAATTCACCTTGGGGGCCTGGTTTTCCTGGTTGGCATTTAGAATGTACTTGTATGGCAAATAAGTACCTTGGACAAAAATTTGATATCCATGGTGGTGGAATGGATTTAAAATTTCCTCATCATGAATGTGAAATTGCCCAAGCTAAAGGAGCATTTGGGGAAAGTCCGGCTAATTTTTGGATGCATACAAATATGCTTACTGTTAACGGACAAAAAATGAGTAAATCGCTTGGAAATTCTTTTCTTCCTGGAGAATTGTTTAGCGGAAATCATCCCCTTTTGGAACAAGCCTATAGCCCGATGACAGTCCGTTTCTTTATGTTACAATCGCATTACCGAAGCACTTTAGACTTTTCAAATGATGCACTTAAAGCCTCACAAAAAGGATATAGAAGATTATCCAACGGAATAAAAATCCTAAATTCACTTTCCCTCCAAGTAGAAACTGAAGATTCGTTAGAAGAAAAACATATCTTGGAAATTGAGAAAGCGATTGAAGGATGCTATTCTGGGATGAATGACGATTTAAATACAGCTGTAACTATTTCTCACCTATTCACTATTTTGAAAAAAATCAACCAGCTTCATACCAAACAATTAAAATTAGAAAATATTGGATTAGAATTATTCAAAAGAATGAAAGAAACCTATTTGAGATTTTATTTTGATATTTTAGGATTAAAATTAGAAGTTCCAGAAAACTGGGAACCTTTATCCCGAGAACTATTAAATCTTTATAAAGAGTATAAAGAAGCCAAGAATTACGAAAAAATTGATGAAATTAGAGCAAGTTTCAAAGAAATGGGAATTTTAATAAAAGATATGAAAGACTCCATCGATTGGGGTTTAGAAGAGTAAAATTATGCTAAGAAATCTGACACCCACCGTTAAAAATTTATTATTAATTAATGTAATCGTATTCTTTATTACGAGTTTCTCGCCGTCCTTGGAAAGAATCATGACCTTACATTATTTTGAATCACCGAATTTTTATTTATTTCAGTTTATTACCTACCTTTTTATTCACGCGAATTTCTTCCATTTGTTTTCAAATATGTTTGGATTATTCATCTTTGGTAACTTATTAGAACGGATTTGGGGAGTAAAAAAGTTCTTAATTTTCTATTTTGTTTGTGGAATAGGCGCTGGACTTCTTTATATGGCTATTCAACATTACGTTGATTTTGAACCCATCAAAAGAGCCACAAGATTAGTCTTAGAAAATCCCTCAACAGGAAATATTCGCGATTATTGGAGTGAATTTGGAATGTTTAGGGTAAATATATCAGAAGTTAACCCTGAATTAATTCGAGAAAATTACACCCAATATATTAGCAGTTTTGTACTAGGTGGTGCATCTGGTTCAATTTTTGGAATTTTAATGGCATTTGGGTATTTATTCCCCAATTCAGAATTATTTTTATTCCTTATTCCTATTCCAATCAAAGCAAAATATTTTGTAACTTTTTACGGTTTATATGAGTTATGGTCTGGAATGGAAAGATCTCCGGGAGATAATGTGGCACATTTCGCCCATATTGGTGGAATGATATTTGCAATTATTTTATTAAAGATTTGGAAGTCTGATAGAAGTAATTTTTATTAATTATGAACAAATATTGGCAAGAATTAAGAATTATTATTTTTGGCTATAATCAAGGTATCCCCAAAATTATCTTAGCCAATGTGGTAATTTTTCTTGTATTAAGCATTTTCAAAGTAACTACTATTCTCGCTTCAAGTAATATCTTTCATTCTTTTTTTGAATGGATTGCCCTATCCTCTCAACCATTGGATTTTATTTATAAACCCTGGACTATCCTGACTTATTTTTTTGTTCATATAGATCTTTTCCATATCCTATTCAATATGTTATTTCTATATTGGTTTGGAATCCTATTGAAAGATTTTATTGGTGAAAATTCCGTAATTAGAACCTATTTTCTAGGTGGTCTTTCTGCTGGAATTATTTATTTAATTACCATGAATAGTTTAGGATTTTATATCCAAAGAGGTCCTGGTCTGTTAAATGGCGCCTCTGGTGCAATTTATGCTATTGTTGTCGCCTTAGCAACCATCCAGCCATTTTTTAAAATAAGGTTATTTATTTTTGGCATGGTACCGGTGATAGCCATTGCAGCTTTTTATGTAATCTGGTCTTTCATTGAAACAACTGGTAGCAATGCCGGTGGTAACGTCGCTCATCTGGGAGGAGCCGTTTATGGCCTAATTTTTGGAATCAATTTTAGAAATAAATTGTCGCTCCCTAAAAAAGAAAAAATAATCGCCTATTTTCAATCAGAAAATACCTCACATTATCATCCTAAAAAATTAGATGATGAAATTGATGAAACAGAAATTGATGAAATTTTAGATAAAATTTCAAAATCTGGATATGAGAGTCTAACGAAATGGGAGAAAAAAAGACTCTTTAAGGCTAGCCAAAAAAATGAATAAATTCAAACATTTTAATTATCAAATTGGTTATATTTGAACTTATTCAGTTATTGACAAAGATTATTGTTTTATCATGCAGTTTACCCCTGGGCCTCTTCTTTCGAAAATTCAAAATCCAAAGGATTTAAAAGGTCTTGATAAAGAACAATTACCAAAATTATGCGAAGAATTGAGACAATTTATCATTGATAATGTCTCTGCCAATGGAGGTCATTTTGGTGCATCTCTTGGAGTAACCGAACTAACCATCGCATTACATTACGTATTTAATACCCCCGATGACCTGTTAGTTTGGGACGTTGGCCACCAAGCTTATGGCCATAAAATCCTAACTGGTCGGATGGATAATTTTCATACTAATCGTCTCTTAGGAGGACTAAGTGGTTTCCCAAAAAGAACAGAAAGCGAATATGATGCTTTTGGAGTTGGCCACTCCTCAACCTCTATTTCTGCTGCATTGGGAATGTCTGTAGCCTCTAACCTAAAAGGAGAAAAATCAAAACAACATATTGCGGTAATTGGAGACGGGTCTATGACAGCCGGCATGGCATTTGAGGCCATGAATCATGCAGGTGATATTCCCAATAATATGATCATCATTTTGAATGATAATTGTATGGCAATTGATCCAAATGTTGGAGCATTAAAAGAATATTTAACGGATATTCGAACTTCCCACACCTATAATAAAGTCAAAGACGAGATATGGAACCTTTTGGGCAAAATGTCTAAATTTGGAAAATCGGCTCAAGAAATTGTATCCAAAATTGAAAATTCTTTTAAAGCAGGACTTTTCGTTAAAAGCAATTTATTTGAATCCTTCAATCTTCGATATTTTGGGCCCATAGATGGGCATGACGTTGAGCATTTGGTTTCGGTTTTAAACGATTTAAAAGATATTCCTGGCCCCAAAATACTTCATTGTATCACAACAAAAGGAAAAGGTTATTCTTTAGCAGAAAAAGATCAAACCCTTTGGCATGCTCCAGGAAAATTTGATAAGGTAACAGGCAAGATACATAAAAAGGTATACGATGATCCACAACCTCCGAAGTATCAAGAGGTATTTGGGAATACTATTTTAGAATTAGCGGAAAAAAATGAAAAAATAATTGGTGTGACTCCAGCAATGCCCTCTGGTTCTTCTTTGAATATCATGATGAGAGCAATGCCACAGCGCGCATTTGATGTTGGCATTGCCGAACAACATGCAGTTACCTTTTCTG
>CAZXZK010000006.1:26695-32639 GCA_964645295.1 uncultured Cytophagales bacterium
ATGCAGAGAGGATATGACCAGGTTATTCATGATGTTTGTATACAAAAACTACCTGTCATATTTTGTTTAGATAGAGCAGGACTTGCCGGTGCAGATGGACCAACCCATCATGGAAACTACGATTTAGCTTATATGAGGTGTATACCTAATATGATTCTATTCGCTCCAAGAAACGAGGAGGAATTAAGAAATATTATGTACACGGTTTCTCAAGATAAATTTAAAGAATATCAATCAGCTATAACGATTCGTTATCCTCGGGGCCAAGGAGTGAAACCATTTTGGAGGACTGATTTTGAAGAAATTGAAATTGGTAAAGGAATTGAACTTCACAATGGAGAAAAAGTCGCTATTCTTAGCATTGGTCATATTGGAAATGAAGCAATGAAAGTAGAATTAGCACAAAAAGAAGGTCTCAATCCATGATTATATGACATGCGATTTGTGAAACCTCTTGATGAAACATTATTGGATAAAATATTTAAGGAATACGATACAATTATTACAGTAGAAGATGGGGCCATAAAAGGTGGTTTTGGATCTGCAGTTGCAGAGTATATGGTAGATAACCAAATAACCCATAAGAAAATGATTCGCCTAGGCATCCCTGATGACATCATTGAACATGGGGAGCAACCTGAATTATACCAACAATGTGGAATTGATTCTCTTTCAATTCTAAATAAAATTCAATTAAGTTTTCAAAAAAAAATTGAAGTAAAGGATAGGATTTCAATAAAAGACTAAAATATAATCACATATTTTAAGAATCAATAACAAGATTAAGGAATATTATACGTAACTTTGCACGATTTTTTACATTCCAAATTATTAGTAAAATACAAATTTAACTCAATGCAAAGTATCCGTAATATTGCTATTATTGCTCACGTAGACCACGGTAAAACAACCCTTGTCGACAAAATCATCCATGCTTCTAAAATCTTTAGAGAAAACCAGGAATTTAATGATTTAATTCTTGATAACAACGATTTAGAAAGAGAAAGAGGAATTACCATTGTATCAAAAAACGTTTCAGTAAGGTATAATGATGTGAAAATTAATATCATAGATACCCCAGGTCACGCAGATTTTGGTGGTGAAGTAGAACGTGTTTTAAGAATGGCAGATGGTGTATTACTTTTGGTGGATGCTTTTGAAGGACCTATGCCACAAACTCGATTCGTTTTGTCAAAAGCCATTGCTTTAGGCTTAAAACCAATCGTGGTGGTAAACAAAGTTGACAAAGAAAATTGTCGCCCAGAGGAAGTTCACGAACAAGTTTTTGATTTAATGTTCAATCTAGATGCTACCGAAGAGCAATTGGATTTCCCGTGTCTTTACGGATCTTCCAAGCAAGGTTGGATGAGTGAAGATTGGAAAACGCCTACCGATAATATTATTCCTTTACTCGATGCCATAATTAAACATATTCCTGAAGCACCAGTAAACGAAGGTACTCCACAATTACAAATTACCTCTCTTGATTATTCAAGTTTTGTTGGTAGAATTGCCATTGGTAGAATAAATAGAGGATCTTTAAAAGAAGGTCAACCAATTAGTTTGTGCAAATCAGATGGAAGTATCAAAAAAGGAAGAATCAAGGAAATTCATTTATTTGAAGGTTTAGGTAAAGTTAAAGTTCCAATCGTAGAATCCGGAGACATTTGTGCCATCACTGGAATTGAAGATTTTGAAATTGGTGATACGATTTCGGATTTTGAAAATCCAGAGCCTTTACCAAGAATTTCAATTGATGAGCCAACCATGAATATGCTGTTTACCATCAATAATTCACCTTTTTTTGGCAAAGAAGGCAAGTTTGTTACTTCAAGACATTTAAGAGATCGTCTGTTTAAAGAAACTGAAAAAAACCTTGCATTAAAGGTTCAAACAACCGATAATGAAGATAAATTCTTAGTTTTTGGAAGAGGTATTCTCCATTTATCCGTTTTAATTGAAACAATGAGAAGAGAGGGCTATGAATTACAAGTAGGGCAACCTCAAGTAATTTATAAAGAAGATGAAAATGGACAAAAACTAGAACCAATCGAATCCTTAGTAGTAGACGTACCCGATGAATTTTCAGGAAAAGTGATTGACTTAGCCACTCAAGGAAAAGGTGAATTACAAACCATGGAACCAAAAGGTGATTTACAACATTTAGAATTTGTTATTCCTTCAAGAGGATTAATAGGGCTAAGAACCAAGATTATTACAGCAACCCAAGGGGAGGCCATTATAGCTCATCGTTTTATTGGATATGAACCATTTAAAGGAAATATTGCAGGCAGAATTAATGGCTCTTTAATATCCATGAATAATGGAATGGCAACACCTTATGCGATTGATAAATTACAAGATAGGGGCGTATTTTTCATTGATCCAGGAGAAGATGTTTATGGAGGTATGGTTATAGGGGAACATAATAGGCAGAACGATATTGAAGTCAACCTACAGAATGCTAAAAAGCTGACAAATATGCGAGCTTCAGGATCTGATGACAATGTCAGAATTGCTCCAAAATTGAATTTCTCTTTGGAGGAATGTATGGAATTTATTCAAAAAGATGAATATTTAGAAGTTACACCAAAGTCTTTAAGAATGAGAAAAATTTATTTAGACGCGAATGAAAGAAAACGTTTTGAAATGAAAAATAATGGCTAATGAACTTGGATCAGCGTATCTTTTATAGAATAATAAGATAATGTTTCCTTAAAATTTCTGTCGAGCCATTTTTTGGATGGAAAATCGTTCCCATGGATACGAATGATTCCAAATCGATGATAGACTTTTAAACTAATAATAGAAGACCTATAGGTTTGATAAAAACTCATAGGTCTTTTTTTATGAATCATTTGAAACCTTAAAATAAAACCCAAGAAAATGATTAGAATGAATAAAATTTTAAAAATTTTTAAATAAATAAATTTTCTTTTAAGGATCCAATGGAATAATAATACAATAAAAACATAATAGAAAAGAATTTCCCAATTATATAAGAAAATCCAATTCATACCAGTACCAAAAATTGAATTCATTGCCTTAAATAGAAAATGAAGTACATGTATTTCATGGGCTAATAAAGTTTTTAAAAATGATAGATAAATTAGTTGACCTACTAATAGATATAAATAATTCGTTAGTAAAATAAGACTCGAAAAAACTGCAATTATAGGATTAAATAAAAAATATAACCCCAAATTGGGTAATTGATGGAAATAATAAATAATGAATGGAAAAGTGAATAATTGAGCTAAGAAACCTACTAAACTTATCTCTTTTATAAATTGAATACTAGCGCTTATCCACCCCTTTTTTT
The DNA here is from genome assembly GCA_964645295.1 of uncultured Cytophagales bacterium. Lineage (GTDB taxonomy): Bacteria > Bacteroidota > Bacteroidia > Cytophagales > Spirosomataceae > CAZVFE01. The sequence continues at coordinate 30,018 of CAZXZK010000006.1, forward strand.
CATTAGTTTTGGAAGAAGAAATACTATTTAATAACAAGATCCCTGAAACAGCCAAAAAGGATAAAATAAAACCAAGATCTGATATTAGATCCGGGGAAAACCACAAAAGTAAAAATCCACAAAAGAATAAAATATTCCAAGTGGTATAAGGTTGAAAAAATAATTGCCCAAATAATATAAAAGAAAACATCAGACTAGCCCTTAATATTGGAGCACCGTTCCCTGCCAAATTGGAGTAAAATAAAAAAATAATGAGTATTAGGATAAAAAACATCCACCGAAATAGCAATCCTTTTTTTCTCATAAAACCAAATGCATGCATTAAAAAAGAAAATAGAATTCCAATATGTAAACCTGAAACCGATAAAAAATGAGAGGCCCCTAAATTGGCATATTGAGATTTTATTTCAGCACTCAATTCTGCCCTTTCTGAAAAAATGATTGTTTTTAAAACCGCTCGATCATCCTTATTAGAAATACTATCTAATAAACCCATTGAACGTTCTTTAAATGGTTTTAAATAATCTTTCAATCTAAATACAGGTGAATCATGAATTAAAACTTTTTGAGGGCTATACAAAAAAAGAAAATTGTCTTTCATTAATTTGGCAGAAGATTGAAAAATTGCTCCATCTATTAATTTTTGGTTTGAATATGAATATATCCGAATTTTTTGAGATCCAATTTTCCATGAATCTCTATTCTTATAACCCATAATTTCTGCTTCATAGACCTTTAAACTATCATTCTCAATTAGTTTATTCTGAATTTTAATTAATAAATGATCCGATTTTGACCAATCTTTATCGTCTCCTGTAAAAAAAAGTCTTAAATAAAAAATGATTAATAAAAGGAAATAAATACTGAATCTGAAAAATTTAAATAAAGAAAGGGTATAAATAAGAATCAATAATACCAAGATGGAGGAAGGTTGAATCTTGAAATATCTCCAACCTAATAAACAAATGAAATAAATAATAATAATACGAAGAAATGGAAAAAGCGTTAATTTCAAGGATTAGGTATTTAATCCCTAAAGATAAAATTTCTTTGCTTTAATATAGGTTTCAACCTCATCAGGAATTAGATATTTTACAGATTGATGATTCTTTATACAATCTCTAATATAGGTAGCTGAAATTTGTAATATAGGCGCTTTGATTGATTTAACCGAAGGATGGAACCACAAATCAGAAGACTTTTGATTATTTCTTGGATAAACAATTAATTGATAATATTTCAGAATGCTTTCATAATTTTTCCAAGATTTGAAATTTTCTAAATTATCTCCCCCAATGATTATGGAAAAATCATGATTGGGATATTTTTCAGAAATATGTGCCAAAGTTTCAACTGTGTAAGAAGGCTTGGGTAAATGAAATTCAATATCAGAGGATTTAAATGAAAAATTATCTGATATTGCTTTTTCTACTAAATCTAGGCGATCAAATTCATGAAGAAGATTGGAAGAGGTTTTATGCGGATTTTGAGGAGATACTACAAACCAAATTTCTGAACATTCGGTTTGATTAATCACTGCTTGCGCAATAATCAGATGGCCTAAATGAATCGGGTTAAATGAGCCAAAAAATAAACCTACTTTTTTCAATTTAGTTTTTTAAAAAATTCTGATAAATTATTTCTATTTCCGCTTCTGCTTTTCTCAAATCATCGTTTAGTAAAATTTGATCAAATTGATTCTGGTAGGAAATCTCCTCCCTCATTTTATCTATTCGTTGTTTCAAAGATTCAGAAGAATCAGTACCTCTTGTTTTCAAACGATTGACCAATTCATCAAAATTACTCACTTTTACATATAGTGCAAAGGCCTTTTCCTGGTAATATTTTTTTAAATTAAGTCCTCCTATTACATCCACATCAAATACCACATTTTTACCCTCTGCCCAAATTCGTTCAATTTCACTCTTTAAGGTTCCATAATAAATACCTTCATAAACTTCTTCAAATTCAGCAAATTCATCATTTTGAATCTTTTCTTCAAAATCTCTTTTAGATAAAAAATAATAATCTTTTCCATGTATTTCTTCCCCTCTCCTATTTCTAGTGGTGGCAGAAATGGAGAAAGCCAAATCATCATATCTTTGCAATAAATGATGAATCAAGGTGGTTTTACCTGAACCAGATGGTGCTGAAACAATGAATAATTTACCTGCCAAACTATTAAATTTTTGGTGAAGTTAAATGATTTTTAATTGAACCACCAAATAATTACCAAGAAAGCAATAAAAAGTTTTGATTTAACCTGATGAAGAATTTCTTCTGGGCATTTATCCGAACAATTTTTTTTGATTAGGTTTTTAATCTTGTATTCGATATCATGAAAATCTTTACAGGGTCTGCAATTTGAAACATTCTTCTCTACTTTTTCTTTTTCCTCTTGAGATAAATCCCCATCTAAAAATCTTCTTACGAAGTCTAGGCATTTTTTCTCATTTTCACATTTCAATTTCATAATACTTTAAAGGATAATTTAAATTGAATACCAAGATTCATGGAAAAAAGTTCCAAAATAATTTAATTATGACAAACTGTCAGAACCAAAACCTTTTTTTGATGCAAAATTCATTAATTTTTGTTTCAAAATTTCTCTTGCCCGATGCA
>CAZXZK010000006.1:32649-54354 GCA_964645295.1 uncultured Cytophagales bacterium
CAATCTTGAACGCACAGTTCCTATCGGAATATTCAAAATTTTACCTATTTCTTCATAAGTAAAATCTTCTAAATCAGATAATATAATAATGACTCTAAAATCTGTTTGAAGGGATTGAAGGGCTAAAGTAACTTCATCTCCCAATAAGTCTTGCAAGGACTCAGACTTTAAATTTTGATTAATATCTGGCTCAAATTCATCGCTATCTCCTGTGGCAATATTTTCAAATGGCTCTAATTCGGAAATAACAGGATTCCGTACTTTTTTACGGTAATCATTAATGAAATTATTTTTTAAAATACGGAATAACCATGCTTTTGAATTGGTTCCGATTTCGAATGAATCAATATATTTATAGGCCTTTAAAAATGTATCTTGTAATAAATCATTGGCATCATCCTGATCCGTTGTGAGTTTTAATGCGAAATTATATAAGGCATCTGCGTGAGGGAAAAACTCCTTTTCAAAGATTATTTCTGATTCTTTTTTTCTTTTAATATGGTTATCAATTTCTAAATCTTGCATATCACCTTAGGCATTTACTGCCAAAGTTAATTGCAATTCTTAGACCATAAATAAAATAATGACAAAGAGGCTTATTTTGATGTTGAAAAGAATTCAACAAGGATAAAAATGATACTTGTGATTATACTAGTAAAAATAGATTTTAAAAGAACGATACCAAAAATTGACCGATCACTTGCTTCCAAGATAAAATAGGAAAAAGAATAAATAAAAGTTGCAATAAAAAAATAGGGGACAATTCTTTGAATTTTTAGGGTTGATAAATTAATTGAAAGATCTTCCTCATTATTATTGTCAAAGCCAATTATTCTTAATAAGGGGTATTTAATGAATGCCAATAATACCGCTGAAAAGGCATGTAAACCATAGGATAATAAAAATAAATCCACCACCCATCCAAAAATAAAAGCTAAGGTTAAAGTCCAAAATATTCCAAAATTCAAGGGTGACTTCAGGATTAAATAAATATAAAGGAAAAGGAAAGCCCGGTCCCAAATTGCAAAATCTCTAAATAAAAAAATTTGTGCTAACAAAAGGATTACCCCTATCAACCAAAAAGAAGCCAATTTATTCTTCATCCTTTTTTAATGTATTTATTTCATTCAATAAATAATCAATCTCTTTTTTATCCTTATTTTTCACGAGATAGACATGTTTTAATTTATTAAATTGATTTCCTAATAAGACCTTGATGTCACGATAATTCCCATCCTCTTTCATTCCTAACTTTGCGACAATTCCAATCAATATATTTGGTGGGAAAACAGTGTTATAATCCGATGTGACAATTGAATCCCCAATTTCAACTCTTTTGTATTTTGAAATATCATTTAAATCAACAATTTCTGGTTGCTTCCCATTCCAATTTACATATCCCAATTCCTGATTGGATACTATTTTAGCAGAAACGGAATTTTCTGTATTTAAAATTGAAATAACAATGGCATAATGGTCAATCGTCTTGATTACTTTACCTACAATGCCCTTTGAAGAAATTACCCCCATTCCCTCTTCCACTCCATCTAGTTTACCCTTATTGATAGTAAGAAAATTTTTAGAGGAATTCACCGAATTATAAATAATTTCAGCAGAAAGAACGATATATTCATTCTTGGAATCAAGATTTCCTCCCTGATCTAAAGAATCTGCTAATCCCCCCAATCTAGATCCAAACAATTGAGCATTTAAACGGGTATTTTCATCAATCAATAATTCATTTTCATATTTCAAACTTAAATAATCTTCAATCGTATTTTGTTGATTAATTAAGGTAGAAATCCATTGATTTGAAGTATTGAAAAAGAGAGAATAATGAAAATTATTCCGATAATAAATTTCTACCAAATTGAACAATTCCAAGAGAATAAAAAACAGGAATAACCTGATCCTATAAAGGAATTGAAACAATTTAAACATAGTTAAAAATTATTAGGTGATTAATACTTGTTTAAATCGATCAATATTTTTTAGAATTTCACCAGTTCCCCGTACAACAGCCTTCAATGGATCATCAGCAATATGAACTTTTAGATGGGTTTTTCTTTCAATTCTTTTATCTAACCCATGTAACATGGCCCCACCACCCGCTAAATGGATTCCATTGTGGAAGATGTCTCCTGAAAGTTCTGCTGGGGCCCTTTGAAGGGTTTCCATAATAGCTACTTCTATTTTGGTAATTGAACTATCTAAAGCATAAGCTATCTCAGAATAGTTAATTAAAATTTCTTTAGGAATACCGGTAATTTGATCTCTACCGCGAATTTCAAAATCAGCCGGTCCATTCTCCAATTCAGGTAAAGCGGATCCAACTTGAATTTTTATTTGCTCGGCAGAACGTTCTCCAATAATTAATTTATGCTCCCTTGCTAAATAATCTTTTATATCTCTTGTAAATTCATCTCCTGCCACACGAATAGAATTTTCAACTACAATTCCACTTAATGAGATAATAGCTCCCTCGGTAGTACCACCTCCAATATCCACAATCAGGGACCCATTGGGCTGTTCTATATCAATACCGATACCAATTGCTGCAGCTATTGGCTCATGTACCATATATACTTCTCTAGCACCCGCATGTTCGGCTGAATCTTTTACCGCTCTTTTTTCAACCTCAGTAATGCCAGATGGGATACAAATCACCATTCTTAATGAAGGAGCAAAAAATGAATTGGTCTTGTCCATCATCTTAATTAAACCGCGCATCATTAATTCTGCAGCAGTAAAATCAGCAATTACGCCATCTTTTAGAGGGCGAATTGTTTTAATATTGTCATTGGTTTTCTCATGCATCAACATGGCTTGCCTCCCAACAGCCATCACTTTATTTGAATTTCTGTCTAAAGCAATGATGGATGGTTCATCCACAACAATTTGATTTTTGTGAATAATCAAGGTATTTGCTGTACCTAAGTCAATGGCAATGTCTTTCGTAAAAAAATTAAAAAAACCCATGTTTTAAAATGTAATTATGACAGAATGAATGTTTTTGTCGCTGTTTAACTTTCAAATTTAAAAATAAATTCGGCTTTAATATTCATTCTAAAAAAAAACTTTTAAAATTTTAAACAATTTATCAATAAAATACTAAATATTTTAGAACCTAATATAACAGACCCATTGAGTAAATTATTAAAAAAATTCTAATATTTTCTAATAATTTAACATTGAAAAAGGTTGGATACTTATTTATTCTTTATTAGATTTGTACAATATTTTCTGAAAAAATATTAGAATTTTTCAAAAATTTACGCCGTATGGAAGATTATAATAAAATTATTGAGTCCTTAGGAGTCAAATTCATCAAATCTAGAAACATTAGAATATTACAACCTATTAAGATAAAAAATTTCTATGATGTAGAAAATTCACTCTTAATATTGTACAAAGGACAAGTTCATTTTGGAGAGGAATCAACCAAAGTGGAAGAAGGAGATATGTTGTTTATCCCTGGGGGTAAAATGATCAGCGTCCAATATGGTGATTCAACAGATCCTAAACCAATCAATAATGAAGAATTCTTAACCAAAAGGGAACTTTATTTTAATCAGAATTTAGATCAAAAGGCCATTGGCACTCATGAGAATTCTTTTGGAATGGTTTCTTTTGAAGCCAAAGTTTTTGATTCCGTGAATTTTTTCACTTCCTTAGACATTCCTCCTTTTCTGATAAAGAATGATGTAAAATTAGCAGAAACAATCAAAGAAATTATTACTGAGGATTTACTAGAAAATATTGGAAAAGGACGTATTATCAAGATTAAAACGGAAGAAATTGTTATTGAAATTATTCGTTATATCATAGAAAATAGATTGTTCGTAGAACAATTAGCCACAAATTCAACCTATTTCAAAGATCCTCGATTAATCGATATTTTTGCATTTATTAAAGATAATATTGGGGGTGACCTTTCCAATAAGGTTCTTGCCAATGTAGCGAATGTATCAGAAGATTATGTTGGCCAATACTTTAAAATGCTTACAGGTATAAATCCTCAAGATTATATTGAATATCAAAGAATGGAAGCCGCCGTGGGTTTATTAAGAACAACGAAAAAGTCAATTAGATTAATTGGCCAAGAAGTTGGATATAAAGACACCGCCTATTTCTGTAGAAGATTTAAAATGATGTTTGGAATTCCTGCAGGAAAAATGAGAAGAAGAGAGTCCTTGATGAATATCTAATTACTTAAGATATTTTAATTTAATTATTTCTTGCTCACTCAAATACCTCCAATTACCCCGAGGCAAATCCTTTTTTGTTAAAAATGCAAAGCTCGTACGGTCTAATTTAGTCACTTCGTACCCAAGTTTTTCAAATATTCTCCTAACAATTCTATTTTTACCAGAATGGATTTTTAATCCAACAACATACCTGTCTGGGGTAACAATTGCCAATTCGTCTACCATGATAAGACCATCCTCTAATTCCAAACCTGCCTTTATCTTTTCAAAATCTTCCTCGGCAATAGGCTTATTTAACTCAACTTGATAAATTTTTTCTACCTCGTTGGAGGGATGTGTTAATTTATCGGCTAAATCTCCATCATTGGTAATCAACAATAGCCCAGTGGTATTTCTATCCAATCTTCCAACAGGATAAATACGTGAATCAGTTGCATTCTTAACTAATTCCATCACGGTTTTACGATCATTTGGGTCCTCTGTTGTAGTAATAAAATCCTTGGGTTTATTTAATAAAATATAGACATTTTTCTCTCGATTAAGAACTTTCTTTCCGTACTTGACCACATCTCCTACTGAAACTTGATATCCCATTTCAGTCACTACTTTATTGTTTACACTAATTTCTCCACCCTGAATAAGTTTGTCCGCATCTCTTCTAGAACATATTCCAGCATTGGCAATATAGCGGTTTAGACGAATTTTATCTGATTTTTTCTCTTCTCTTTCCATTTTCTTTTGAACACGGAAAGAAGATTTTGCTTTTATTTTATCAAAATGATATTTTGGCTCAGCACTTGGCTCATCAAAACGAGATTTGCTCTTAAATACTTGTTTTCTACTTGGGCTTTTTTTAGAATGAGGGGAAGAATCCTTCGCAACATTTCTCTTAGAATAATCGTTTCTTTTCATAAGAATGCAACATCACTGCTGTATTTATTAATAATTTTTGTATTTTAACGTAAAATCGCTAAAGTAATAACAAAGTTAGTTAAATAAATCTACATTTTAATTTAATTTTAAAATTAGCTAACCCAAAATGGTCAAGAAAGTGAAGAAGAATAAACAGTTCCGCCCAAAGAAATTGCTAGTTTTCGGTTTAATTATCGGACTGATTCAGTCTTGCGCCTCCGGACCTGAAGCCGCATTTAATAGAACCTATACCTATTTTGAAAGAGGAGAATTTGAATTAGCTATTGAAGAATCAAAAGAATTAATAAAATCGAAATTTGATTTAGCAAATACAGCCTATCTCATCGCTGAATCCTATCGCTTATCCAATAGAATAGACCAATCCATTCCATTTTATGAAATGGCCATAAAAAGTGGTAATCAAGAACCCATGATCTTGTACCATTTAGCCTATGCCCACAAATTCTTAGGAGAATATGATTCTGAGAAAAAATATTTAACAGAATTTTTATCTAAATCACCCACGAGAGATTACCAAATTCGCACGGAAATTGAATTAGAAAATTTGAACAAAATTCCAGAATTAACCATAAAAGAAAATTCAGTTAAAATATATGGCCTAGATGGAAATACCGAAAATGCAGAATTTTCTCCTCAAATTTATGAAAATAAATTGATTATCTCTTCGTCTAAAAAATCACAAATATATAAAAACAACGGCCAACCCTTTGTAGGCTTATACCAGGTCAATCTTGAGGGCCCCACAAAAATCGTTTCCACCGATTTATATAGTAATTCCATTTTCAAAGAAAATGCGAATGAAGGTACTCCCGCATTTTCAAAGGATGGTCAATTTGTCCTTTTTGCAAGAGGAAATACTGGTACAAAGGGAGATAAAGATGTTAATGTGGATTTATATTTATCAAGAAAAATAGGTAATGGATGGAGTAATCCAGAAAAACTAGGTATTAACGATTCATTGGCTTGGGACGGCAGCCCGTGTTTTTCTTCTGATGGTAGAACTTTGTATTTTTCTTCTGATCGGCGAGGAGGAAAGGGAGGTTTAGACTTGTATCGTGTAAGCATGGATAATTCAGGTAGATTTGGCAGACCAGTGAATATGGGATCACAAATTAATACCCCAGGAGATGAGGTATTTCCCTATATATCAGAGGATGGGAAACTTTATTTTTCTTCCAATGGTCACCCCAATTTAGGCGGCTTGGATTTATTCGTGGCCACAAGAAATGGAAACGAAATTGTGATCGAACATTTAGGAATGCCCATCAATTCAACCGCGGATGATTTTGGAATAGTGGAGATTGATGGAAATCACGGCTATTTTAGCTCAAATAGAACCGGTGGAAAAGGGGATGATGATATTTACTATTATATTGGCGGCGAAAATACCGATAGATGGTGGACAAACGACCCGATACCAGAACCCGAAAAAATAGATAAAACAGTAAATTATTATATAATTGCTGAAATAAAAGACAGTAGGAACAAACCATTAAATGGGGTCAATTACCGTATCAAAAAAAATGGAGAAAAATTTCTAGAGGATAAATCCAATGAAACAGGTAATACGACTAAATTAAAATTGGAAGATTCGGATGAATTAGCCTTCCTATTTGAAAAAGAAAATTATTTAACCAAAAGGGCTGATTTTTCCATGATAGGAAATACCATTCCGCTTCAATTATTAAAAAAGGAAGTGACTGACACTACTTTCCATCTTAATATTATTATGGAAGAGCTTGAAATAGGCAAAGAAATCACCCGCACTTTAAATGTGAATTCGATTTATTATGATTTGGATAAATCTGATATTCGCGCTGATGCAGCTCTTGAATTAGATAAAATTGTGGAGTTTTTAAATGATAACCCGCAAATTCAACTGGAATTAGGATCCCATACCGATTCCAGAGCAAGTAATTCCTATAATCTACGTCTTTCCCAAAGAAGAGCTGAATCTGCAGTAAACTATATTACCTCGAATGGAATCGATCCGAGTAGAATTATAGCCAAAGGATATGGGGAAACCCAATTAATCAATGAATGTAGTAATGGAGTAGATTGCTCAGAGGAAAAACATCAAGAAAACCGTCGAACAGAATTTATAATAACCGATATTATTAACTAAATGAATTATTTACTAAAAGGCGGAAATATCGTCAATGAAGGGAAAATTTCTCAAGAAGATATTTTTATAAAAAATGGGAAAATTGAAAGAATTGGTTCAAATCTAAGGATTTCTGAAAATTGTTTTGAAATCAATTGTGAAGGGAAGCATTTATTCCCTGGAATGATTGATGATCAAGTCCATTTTAGAGAACCAGGTCTTATCCATAAGGCAACTCTTCATACTGAATCTATGGCGGCAGTAGCCGGCGGAGTAACTTCATTTATGGAAATGCCAAATACAGTTCCAAATGCCTTAACTCAAGAATTACTGGAGGAAAAATATCAGATTGCCTCAAAAAATGCGATAGCCAACTATTCCTTTTTTATGGGGGCAAGCAATGATAATATTGAGGAAGTGAAAAAAACCTCAAAAACCGATGTATGCGGATTAAAAATTTTTATGGGTTCTTCCACAGGGAATATGTTGGTTGATAAATTAGAGGTTTTAGAAAGGCTATTTTGTGAAACTAATTTACTCATCGCCACTCATTGTGAGGATGAGGCCACTGTTCGAAAGAATTTAGAAAAATATCAGGAAAGATATCCAAAACAGGGTCATGCCAGACTTCATCCAGAAATCAGAGATGTAGAGGCCTGCTATTTATCCTCCTCAAAAGCAATAGAATTGGCAAAATCATGCCAGGCTCGTCTTCATATTCTTCATATAACTACTGCTGAAGAACTTGAATTATTCGACAATACCATTCCATTGAAGGAAAAAAATATTACCTCAGAAGCATGTGTGCATCATTTATTTTTTGATTCTGATGACTATGAGGAAAAAGGTAACTTAATAAAATGTAATCCAGCAATTAAAGAATCAAGACATAAAAAAGCTATTTTAAAGGCCATCAAAACCGATAAAATAGACGTTATAGCCACAGATCATGCACCACATACTTGGGAGGAAAAACAAAAAGATTATTGGAAAGCTCCGGCAGGTCTACCATTGGTACAACATCCCTTATTAATCTTATTTGATTTTTATAAAAAAGGGGAATTGGATTTACCAACAATCGCAAGAAAAACAGCTCATGCCGTTGCGGATTGTTTCAATATTGAGGCTCGGGGATATCTACGAGAGGGGTATTGGGCAGATATATTTATTACTGATTTAAATGAATCTACCTTGGTTAAAAAAGAAGATTTATTTTATAAATGTGGATGGTCGCCCTTTGAAGGATATGAATTCCCTGCTAAAATTGAAAAAACATTTGTTTCAGGGAACCTAGTATATTCTGAGGGAAAAGTAAACGATACTATTTTTGGAAAGCGATTAAGATTTAACAGAGATTAATGTTGAAACCCTATTTCAATAAAAATTTAATTGAAGCCGGTTTGGATGAAGTAGGAAGAGGATGTTTGGCAGGACCTGTTGTTGCTGCTGCTGTCATTTTACCGCAAAATTTTTCCCATCCACTTTTAAATGACTCTAAAAAACTCACCTCTATAGAACGAAAATTATTGGATAAGGTCATTAAAAATCATGCAATTGAATATTCCATTATGGAAGTGGGCGCAAAAATAATTGATGAAATAAATATCTTAAAAGCTAGTATTCATGCTATGCACCTGTGTGTAGATCAATTTAAACAAAAACCGCAACATTTATTGGTCGATGGAAATCGGTTTTACCCCTACCCTTTAATTCCACACACCTGTGTAGTAAAAGGAGATTCTAAGTATAATTCTATTGCAGCGGCCTCAATTTTAGCGAAAGTCTATCGCGATGATTTAATGAAAAAAATGGCTCAGATACATCCAGGCTATGGTTGGGAAAAAAATATGGGTTATCCAACAAAAAAACATAAACAAGGTATCTTAGAATTAGGTTTAAGTAAGGAACATCGTTTAAGTTTTAAAATGAAATTATAATTTATTAGATTTTTATTAAATTGGTATATAAACTTCATTCACTTTGAAAAACTACTATTTGATTTTTTTCTTCAGTCTAATTGCATTGGTTTCTAATGGACAAGAAAAAATTAATTCTTATGGAGAGCCTATCTCCTTTTTTGAATTGTCGAAAAGAGCGAAAGAATTAGAAAAAAAATACCTCTCTGATATTCAAAAGGCAAAAGAATTAAATCTTGTAATAATTGACACCTTCAGTAAAGATAAAATCCTTCATTTTAATGGCTTTGCCGAAAATGGAGAGGCTTTATACCTTACAACCTATTCCACCACCAATGCAGGAAAAACTGTTGGAGCAAATAGCGTTTATTCTGGTGGAATTTTAGGACTTGATTTAAATGGCTCGGATGATCGCATAAAAGATAAATTGGGTATGTGGGATGGAGGCAGCATCAATATCAATCATCAAGAAATTGGAGAAAGGGGAAAAAATATTGATTCTCGTTCAATTTCTGACCATTCCTCTCATGTCGCTGGAATCATGATTTCTAAAGGTATCAATTCTGATGTTAGAGGCATGGTAAATGGGGCTAATATAAGAGCCTGGGATTTTAATAATGATATCTCTGAACTTACAGGGGCTGCAGCCAATAAATCTGACGGATCACCAGGATTATTGATAACGAATCATTCCTATGGCTATCAAGCTGGTTGGGTTTATGACCCCTCGGTGAATAAATGGAGATGGTATGGCAATACCTCAGTAGCAAAATTTCAAGATTATAAATTTGGCCAATATGATGCCAGTGCCGCATCTTTGGATAGATTAGCCAATGATGCCCCCTATTTATTAATGGTAAAATCTGCTGGAAATAATCGGGGAGAAAATGGTCCTGCCCAAGGTGAAGTTTATTTTTTAGGTTCGGGGTCTGATACCTCTACAGTTGCAAGATTAAGAAATGATGGATATGATATCATTTCAACCACTGGAAATGCAAAAAATATCCTGACAGTAGGAGCTGTTGATATGAATTTTAGATTTCCTTTTATCAATGAAGATATTAAATTGTCAGAATATTCCTCCTGGGGGCCTACAGATGATGGGCGAATTAAACCTGATTTAGTAGGTGTTGGAACCAATCTTTTATCCATTGGTACGGGTACAAAAGATTATACCCTACAAACGGGAACTTCCATGTCTTCTCCGAATGTTGCGGGCGCCTTATTACTTCTTCAAGAATTGAATGTCAAACGAAATAATACTTATTTAAAGGCTTCTACCTTAAAAGGAATTGCCTTACATACCTCGCACGACATCCAAGAAATTGGCCCTGATTATCAATCCGGATGGGGCCTTTTAGATATCGAAAAAGCATCAAAAATCATCCTAAATAATGACTTAAGTACCAAAATATTGGAAGGGACTATCTCACAGGGTGATTCTACCTCTCTAACCGTCATTGCTTCAGGAGAAGGGAATTTAGAGGCTTCGATTTCATGGACAGATCCAGCAGCTATTGCTCAAGGAACGGTTTTAAATGAAAAAAAACCTAAATTGGTGAATGATTTAGATATTCGCATTAAAGATGAGGATGGCACGGTCTATTTCCCCTTTATTTTAGATCCTTCAAAACCTGAAAAGGCTGCCACTACTGGAGATAATATTTTAGATAATTTTGAAAAGATAATCGTTCCAAATACCATTCCTGGTAAAACTTATACCATTAGTTATTTCCATAAAGATACCTTAAAAAATAATAGACAAAATTTTAGCTTGGTTTTATCTGGAATTGGAGGGAAAGCATATTGTAGACCAACCATTTCAACAATTGAAGAGGAAATTGACAGTCTTTTTATCGCTAATACGAAAAATCCTACTGAAGCCATAGATATTGAATTTGGAGGGTCAGACAGCCTTAAAATTTATTTTAAAAATTCAAATGTTAAGTCTTTGGTCCTTTTAGTTGATTGGAATAAAGATGGGGATTTTAATGATGATAATGAAAAAGTATATCAACTAAATAATTTCCAAAATAATTCTCTGAATTTTTTAATTGAAGTTCCGAAATCGATGAATATTTTTCAGAATGATTTGATAAAATCACGAATAATTATCGTGGAAGGTGCAAGTATTGGAGATTATTGCGGCACCTATGCAAAAGGGGAAAGTCTGGATTATATTTTAAAAATTCTATCACCCTCCAAGGATATTGAAGTCAATGGGTTAAGCCAAACAGGCGGAGAGTTTTGCCCAACCGATGGGGAATCTAATTTTTATGTTAAAGTCAAAAATAATGGGTCAGCCAATAGAGATGAATTTAAAGTTCGATTGAATATTTCCCAAAATAATACCCTAATTGGCTCTTTTGAAAGTGAAACTAGTTCATTATTACGTGGTACAGAGAATGAAATTTCAATTGCTACGGATCTATCCCTATCCAATGGTGGGACTTATGAATATAGGGTAGAATTAGAGGATGATGAAGATCAAAATTTATCAAATAATACTTATTCCACTACCCAAACGATCCGATCTGCCGTTTCTCCGGTAACGGAGGGATTTAGCTGTGAAGGCACGGAAAATTTTGTTTTAAGGTCATTGGATGGGAGGTCTATCAATTGGACGATGGAGGATGGAAGTCTTATTGGAATTGGGACAGAAATAAAGGCCTCCGGATTAAAAAATCCATTAGCTTCAATCGGAAATTTAAATTTTAAAATGGGTCCAAGTTCGAAATCAGATTTTGGAGGAGGAACCTATTATGAAAATTTTGGACCAGCTCCAGTATTTGAGGTTAAAAGCCCGATAATATTAGAAAAGACCACTATTTATACCGGTACTGCAGGTACAATTTATTTTGAATTATATAATTATGATACGGGTGAATTGGTTTCAAGTATTGCTAAAAATGTTCCAGCTACCCGATCAGCTGATACTTCTCGAGTGAATAATCAGATTATAGAAGATTTCAATGACCCTGGAATTGAACTTACATTGAACCTTCGTTTCCCTGAGGCTGGAAATTATATTCTTTTCCAAACCTGTACGAATGGAGCAAGTATCTATCGTTCGAATATTCCGAAAGGAGGTACAACAACGCTTCCTCAAGGAGGAGATATTGGTTATCCTTATGAAAAAGATAAAGTCATCAAATTGATTGGGGCACTTTATAATGGTGAATTAATTAAAACCGGCTATTATTATTTTTATAATACCAATTTTATTTCGCCTGGTTGTAAATCTGAAAATATCCCTGTTAACATTAACCAAGCAGCAAGCCCGACTATAACCATTAATCCAAGTGGTACAAATGCCATTTGCTCTGGAGCAGTTGGAGACACCTTGAGAATTTCGGATAAATCCGCCAATGCTGATATTTTATGGTTCTTCAATGATATAGCTACCAAAAATACCTCTGATTCATTGATTTCAAGAAACCCTGGAGTATATTACGCCGTGGCCACTAATAAAGAAGGGTGTTTTACCAATTCGGAAAAATACAATTTAGAAATTGACACCCCAGAAATTCCAAAATTAGCTTTAAGAAATGGATATATCTCTGCAAGTTATGGGGAAACCTTCCAATGGTATTTAGACGGATTCCCAATTGATGGAGCAACTGAGCAACAATATTTAGCTACAGAAAGTGGAAACTATTATGTTTTAGTAACCAATGAAAAAGGATGTAATGCTAAATCAATTACCTATGAATTAAATATTCTTGCAACGGAAATTGAAGAACCTAAATATACATTTAATTTATTTCCAAACCCAACCAATAATAAAATTCACCTAAGGGTACCTGATGAAATTGCAGAAAAAGGGTTTAACTACAAAATATTTGATTTACAAGGCAGTACTCTGATTGAAAATAAGATTATTCAAAAAGAAAAAGAAGTAGAAATCAATATTTCGAGACTTACGGATGGGATTTATTTCTTAATGGTCCCAGAATTACCTATCAATAAAGTAATTAAATTTATCAAGGAATAATCTTAACAATTTTTCTTCCAACAGAAGTTCCTTCCAACATGGCCTTTAAATGAGAAGGAACTTCTTCGAGAGAAATCTCTTGTACGATTTCAGATAAATCTATCTTCCAATCATTATTTAATAATTCCCAAATTTGTTTTTTGTAGACGATGGAAGAGTCAGCTGAATTTATGCCTAATAATTTTATCCCTCTTAAAATAAATGGGAATACCTCTAAATTTAAAGAAGTTGAATAGGCCATACCACAAACAGAAACTGAACCAGCCATATCAGTAGATTTGATGATTTTCGTCAATATATCCCCCCCAACTGTATCAATTGCTCCGGATATTTTTGTTGGATACAAGGCCCTCGACGAATCCTTTAAAAATTCATCTAAAGGCCAAATATCATCTACCGGAATTTTCGTTAAAATAGGATGATTCACTTTCCGGGTAAGAGCAATTGTTTTAAAACCCAATTTCTTTAGTATCAATAAGGAGATTAAACCAACCCCACCAGTAGATCCACTGACTAAGATAGGTTTATCTTTTGATAGATCATTTTTTAATAATTGGAAGATTGCCATTCCGGCCGTAAGGCCGGCAGTACCTAATTCCATTTGATATTGGGGAGATTGAGACATCTTTAGTTGAATCAACCATTCTGCTGGAACCGAAACCAATTCAGAAAGCCCCCCATGCGAATTCATACCCATATCGAACCCGGTTACTAAGACTTGTGTTTCGGGAAGAAATTTGCCAGAAGGGTCATTAATGACCTTACCAACCGCATCAATACCAGGAATGTGAGGGAATATTTTTGTTACTCCCCTATGACCATGAAAAGAAAGAGCATCTTTGTAATTTAAAGAAGAATAACCCACCTTAACCAAAACATGATTTGGATTTAGGATGGATAAAGGGAGTGTTTCAATTTCATTTGAAAATTGATTATTATCTATTTCTCGTGTAATTAATGCCTTAAAATTCTTCATTTATATTATTCTTTCACCCAAAGAAATATCATTCTAGGAGATTTTTTTTCATCGAATATTTCTAAACTATAATTTCCAAACATATCAATAATTCTAAAATCTGCCAAACTAGAATATTTTAAAAAATCATTTTTGGAAATTAATTCAACACGTTCCTCAAAATAATAGTCTTTACCCTCATCTCTAAATTCAATGCATTTATATAAAAAACCCTCGCTTTCCCAACGCTTTATATTGAACTTTATTCCACCCTTATAAACGGTTTCTTGCTTAATTAGGTTATTTAAAACATAAGAGGGATTAAAGTAATCCATCAATAAAACTCCTCCCTTTTTCAGACTTTGATGAAAACTATAAAAAGTCATTTGGTTATCTTCAAATGTATCAAAATAGCCAAAAGAGGTAAAGAAATTACCTACAAAATCAAAAGTTCCTAATTGATGTTCACTAAGGGGTTTTCTTATGTCGTGAACAAAAAAATTAAGCCCAGTTTTTTTCAATTTATTGGCTTCTTTAATATTGTCTGAAGACAAATCAAAACCTGAAACATCTAAACCTAAATCATTTAATATTTTTGAATATCGGCCTTTCCCACAAGCTGCATCCAAAAATTTCATTCCTTTTTTAAAATTTAATTTATTCGTTAAGGCTTTTAAAAATTTTTCTGCCTCAAATATATTTCTTTCAGAATAAAGGATATGATAATACTTTGACCCAAACCAAGGATTCTCACCTGTGTTTTCCATTAAAATTTATTTTACTAGATTTACATACAAAATTAAAAAATATGACGTTTTTAACTCATGTACTTTAAAAAAATACCATTTTTATTATTTATTTATCTATTACCAATAGGGTTAAACGGTCAGTTTCTTCAACGCCCTATTGAAAAACCATTAATTGATACGACTGTTTCTAAACGAAAGATAATTAAAATTGATGAAGGAACAGAGAAATTAATGAATAAAGCGAATAAATATGCCAATAATAAGAATTCTTTAAAACAAGATTTAAGTGCACAAGGAGATGAATATTTAAAAAAGTTAGGATTAAATACTTCTAAAACATCCAGAAGAAGAATAAAATCGAAGGTTAAAAATAAATTGGAATCAAAAGATCAATTTTTAGGAATAAAAATTCAAGAAAGAATTGGTACTTATGGAAGCGGGACTCGAGAAACGATTGAAAAAGTTCATATCGTCAAATATTTGGAAGATGAGAAAATAAATCCCTATCTTCAATTTGTGTATTGCTATGACGCAGATCGAGCACAAATTTTACATCTACCGGTAGATGAGGCTAAGAAATATCTATTATGCCATGGGCCTTATGAAAAGTATATCAATAAAGTTTTAATTGAAAAAGGGGAATTTAATATGGGGGGAAAAGAAGGAAGATGGGAAGAATTTGATAGGAAATATACCCTTGTAAATAAAGCCTATTATAAAAATGGGTTCCCAGAAGAATCCAAAATTACTTTTTACGATGAAAAAGAGACATTAATCAAAGAGATTATCCCTATCCAATTTGGTAAAATGACAGGAACTTATTATTCTTTTTATGAGAGTAGGAACCTGCTGATGACAGGTGAAATTGAAGATGGGATTCGAATTGGAAGGTGGTTGGAATACTATGAATTCGGTCGGAATGGAAAACTTAAAAGAGAATGGAAATACGGCGAGGATAAATTCGACAAATCAGAACCCATTTTAGTTCAAGAAAGAGAGCAGCAATAATTTCTTAAATAGCTTTAAAAGGTATTTATTGATTTATTTTAATTCCTAATTCATTTAATTGATTTTGATCAATTTTTGAAGGAGAATTTATCATAACATCTCGACCGGCATTATTTTTTGGGAAAGCAATAAAATCCCTGATAGAGTCCGTTCCTCCAAATAAAGAACATAATCTATCAAAACCGAAAGCTAGGCCTCCGTGGGGTGGAGCACCATATTCAAAGGCATCTAATAAGAAACCAAACTGAGCTTGAGCCTCCTCAGCTGAGAAACCAAGAACTTCAAACATCTTGGATTGTAAGGCCTTATCAAAAATTCTAATAGAACCTCCTCCAACTTCCACACCATTGATAACCAAATCATAGGCATTGGCTCTCACCTTGCCTAATTCACCATTCATTAAATCTTGAATATCCTCAGGTTTGGGAGAGGTAAAAGGATGATGCATAGCAAACCATCTTTCCTCCTCTTCACCATATTCTAATAATGGGAAATCGATTACCCAATGTACTTTATAATCAAATGGATCTCTTAAACCAAGACGGGAACCCATTTCCAATCGTAATTCATTTAATTGCTTTCGTACCTTGTCTCCATCGCCGGAAAGAACCAATAGCAAATCTCCTGAATTAGCTCCAAAAGCATTTGCCCACTTTTTCAAATCTTCCTCTGAATAAAATTTATCCACTGAAGATTTAAAGGTCCCATCTAGGTCATAACGTACATAAACTAAACCTTTTGCACCAATTTGTGGCCTTTTAACAAAATCAGTTAATTCATCCACTTGCTTCCTAGTATATTTGGCTGCTCCGGGAACACATATTCCTACTACCAAATTCGCTTGATCAAAAACTTGAAAATCCTTTCCTGAAACTAAATCTTGATCTTCGCCTTTTAATTCAACAAATTTCATATCAAATCGAATATCTGGCTTATCTGACCCATAATATTTCATGGCATCCGCATAGGTCATACGAGGAACTTCACCAATCTCCACACCTTTTACCACTTTAAATAAATGCTTGATAAGACCTTCAAATAAATTTAAAATATCTTCTTGTTCTACAAATGACATTTCACAATCTATTTGAGTAAATTCAGGCTGACGGTCTGCACGTAAATCTTCGTCTCTAAAACATTTCACAATTTGATAATAACGGTCAAACCCTGAAACCATTAATAATTGTTTAAATGTTTGAGGAGATTGAGGTAAGGCATAAAATTCCCCCGGATTCATCCTAGAAGGTACTACAAAATCCCTTGCTCCCTCTGGCGTAGACTTAATTAAAACAGGTGTTTCAACCTCAATAAATTTTTGATTATCCAAATAAGTTCTTACCTCTCTAGCCATTTGATGCCTTAATTCCAAAGACTGCCTGATTGGATTTCTTCTCAAATCCAAATAACGATATTTCATTCTTAAATCATCTCCTCCATCTGTTTCATCCTCAATTAAAAATGGAGGTAATTTAGCTTTATTTAAAACCTTTATTTCAGAAATTTTAATTTCAATATCTCCTGTGGGTAATTTAGGGTTCTTGGATAATCTTTCAACGACCTCTCCTTTCACTTTGATAACAAATTCTCTGGATAATTCTCGAGCCTGTGCAAGAATCTTATCAGAAGTTTTTCCTTCCTCCAAAATTAATTGCGTAATTCCATAACGATCTCTTAAATCCATCCATATCATTCCTCCTTTATCTCTCGTTCTTTGTAACCAACCACATAATTCTACCTCTTTACCTAAATCTTCAATCCTTAATTCTCCACAAGTATGACTTCTAAACATAATTTTTCTAAATTTTCAATGTAAAAATAACCGAATTAATTTAAATTAGTATAAGTCTATGATGGATAAATGAAAAAAGCAGGAATAATTGGTTCAGGTATTGGAGGTTTAGCACTGGCTTTAAGATGGAGAAAAAAAGGTTATGATGTAACCGTATTTGAAGCAAATGATTTTTTGGGAGGAAAATTAGCCCAAATGAAGGACAAAGGGTACCGCTGGGATCTTGGCCCATCCTTATTTACTCAACCTTGGCTAATAACTGAACTTTTTGAATTATTTAATAAAAATCCGCAAGATTATTTTCAATTTCAACAACTCGAAACAATATGCCATTATTTTTGGGACGATGGTACCCGATTATCCACTTTCAAAAATCAAGAAAAAACAGCTAAGGAGTTTCATGAAATTTTAGGAGAAACCCCTGAATCCATCCTTTCTTATTTCAAAGAAATTGAAGATAATTATTCGACTATTTCCCCCCTTTTTATTGAAAATCCGCTAAATCAATGGAATACTTGGATTAGCTCTCAAGCCATTAAAGGTTATTTAAACCTCCATAAATTAGGTGTTTTCTCTACCATGAATCGGTTTAATGAAACAAAATTTAAAAATCCGAAAACAGTTCAGCTTTTCAATCGGTATGCGACCTATAATGGGTCTGACCCTTATAAAACTCCTGGCACCCTGACTGTCATTCCTCATTTAGAATACAATCAAGGAGCCTTTTTCCCAAAAGGGGGTATTATTACCATTATTCAATCCTTGGTTAAATTAGCGAAAGAAGTCGGAATTCAATTTAAGACCAATGAAAAGGTCAAAAAAATTCTTTTTGAGGGGAATAAAGCTAAGGGATTAATATCCATCAAAGGAGAATATGAATTTGATATTTTAGCCTCCAATTCAGATATTCGTCCTTCCTATCAAAAACTAATTCCACAACAATTTTATCCTGAAAAATTAATAAATCAAGAAAAATCAAGTTCAGGGATTATCTTTTATTGGGGAATCAAGAAATCGTTTCCTGAATTGGATGTTCATAATATCTTTTTTGCAAATGAATATCCAAAAGAATTTAAAGCGATTTTTGAAGAAAAAACAATGGCAGATGATATCACCATTTATCTCCACATCTCAAATAAAATTGAAAAAGAAGATGCCCCAAAGGGTTGTGAAAACTGGTTTTTATTAATAAATGCCCCTACGAATCAAGGACAAAATTGGGATGATTTAATCAAAAAGACTCGTAAAAATATCCTTGACAGAATTTCCCTAGTTTTGGGTGAAAATATCGAAAATTTAATTGAAACGGAAGATTATTTGGATCCAAGAAGAATAGAAGAAAGAACCTCTTCATCAGGAGGAAGCCTATATGGAAATGCTTCAAATAACCGTTTTGCTGCTTTTTTAAGACACCCTAATGTTCGAAATAAAATGAAAAATCTCTTTTGGGTAGGTGGATCGGTACATCCAGGTGGAGGCATTCCCATGTGTTTAAATTCAGCCAAGATTGTAGATAAAATTTCTTAGCCTTATATTTACAAAAAATTATTAATATGATTCAGCGCCCACAATCGATTTTTTTATTAATTATCATTATTGCAGAAATTCTGGTCCTTTCCCTGTGGAACATTTGGTCTAATGTCAGCTCAAAGGGAGAATTTCTTTTGGTTACAGTTTCTGAATATCGTATTAATGGTGAGATACAACAGTATTTATGGATTTCAATGGGGCTGGTATTAATTTCCTTAGGATTAACCAGTTTCATCTTATTCTCCTATAAAAATCGATTAAGACAAATGTTATTGGGCATGATAAATTCCATGTTTATCGCTGGTTCTGTGGGCTATTTATTTTATATTATTTTCAAAGTTGTTCCCGTGGTAGAAACCAACCCGAGTGGTCAATATGAATGGGGTTTTTATGCATTAGTAATTGCACTACTCGCTAATATGGTTGCAAATAGACTGATTAGGAGAGACGAAATGTTGGTGCAAAGTTCG
The DNA here is from genome assembly GCA_964645295.1 of uncultured Cytophagales bacterium. Lineage (GTDB taxonomy): Bacteria > Bacteroidota > Bacteroidia > Cytophagales > Spirosomataceae > CAZVFE01. Next base: position 52,306 of record CAZXZK010000006.1, read on the forward strand.
AATAGAATGCGTTAATTTTCTAAATTCAAATAGGTTTCAATTATTTTTTGCATATAGGTTTTAGCTTGTTCTTTGATACGAATATTTTGATTAGAATCCAATTGTGAACTAAATCGAATATCCTTTTTAGATTCTACATCAAAAGCATAATCAAATTGTTTCGATCGGAAACCAAAACCACCATCCCAATCATAAAAAATGGCTCTGGTTGAATCTGGAATAAATATATTCCTACTCCATGAGTCTTTTTGATAATATTTATTTTTGGCTAAGCTATTTAAACTTGCTCTTATATCTGTTTGGGAGGCAAAATCATCGATTATTTTTCCTTGCCATTCTTTCTTAATTGGATCCCCATAAAGTAAAAATGGGATTCGGTATCTTTGAAAATCTTGTATATCGTATTTATCAAGTGGTAAGCGATGGCCATGATCAGCAACCAAAACAAACAAGGTCTGAGGATACCATTTTTCCCTTGAAACTTTTTGGAAATACGTATTCAAAACCGAATCTACATAATAAGCCGTTGATTTAAATTTAGTTGGCTCATCACCCCCATTAAAATGTGGCTTTACAGGCAAACTAAATGGTTCATGATTGGAAAGGGTGAGTAGAGTAGAAAAAAACGGTTCTTTTACTTTCCCCATATCTTGAATATGACGATTCAGAATATGTTCATCATAAATTCCCCATTTGGATTGATGTAATTTGTTTGGAAAATCATGGAGATCAATTAGCGTATCAACTTGGTGATTTAAAAAATAAGATTTCATTGAAAAAAACTCTGATTCTCCACCATAATAAAAAGAGGTATGATAGCCAGCGGCATTAAAATCTTTAACTAATGAAGGTAATTTTGCGACTTTATGTGGTTGTAAAATAACACTAGTAAAAGCTTGGGATGGGAATGAACTCTCTATGGCTAATAAACCTTTTTCCGTACGATTTCCAGAAGCATAAAAATTAGTAAACAAAATCCCCTTTTTTGCTAAACCATTAAAATTAGGAGTAATCCCTTGCAAGCCACCTAAAGGTTCGATTAAATCAGCTGTAAAAGACTCCAAAATAATTAAAACGATATTTATTTGCTTATTGGGACCTAAATCCAGTATTTCAATTGGCACTCGATCTAATTCTTCTGTAGCCTCTGTGAATAATTGATCCGTATTTAATCCAAATTGATAAAGTTTAGCTTTTGAATCTTTGTTTTCTATGTATTCTTGAAATAATTCCCAATGTACATTGGTGGCTAAATAATTCTCGAATGAATTTTTAGAAAAATAGGCCATCGACTGATTAATTGGAGAAAGCTGCCAACCCCCGCGAATAATTAAAATATTAAAAACTACCAAAATCAACCAAATCCAAGATTTTTTATAATTTAAATTAAAGGCCCCATTTCTAAAAATCCATTTAGAACAAAGAAAACGGGTAATCATAAATAGGACTAAAAATAAAAATAGAGTAAAAATCATTCCTGAGGAATAACCAGAAATAGTAGCCTCATAAGGAAAGTTAATAAAAATATTGATCGATTTTTTTGTTATTTTCTCCCCCCATTCCCTTAATAAATTAAGATTTACAAAGGCAATTAGGTAAATAAGGATGAAAAAGAAATGAAAAAAATAGCGATTTAATTTTAAGTAAAATTGCTGGTAATTTTTTAGGAAAAATAAAGGGAGAGAAAACAAGATGGGGATTAGCATTAAATATCCCACAACTGACCAATCCATTCGAAAGGAATGCAAAATAATTTGCATAAATTTCTCCCAATAATTCCCCTCAATTTTCTTAAAAAAATAGATTAAAGCAAGGAGTCTAAATAGAAAAAAAACCGAAAACCAAGACAAGCTTAATTTGAATAAATAGGTAATTAAGGTTTTCAATTTTAAATTAATTTAGGGTTAAAATTAAATGATTCCTTCTTTTAAAAGGTCATGCAAATGGACAAAACCAACTGGTTTATCTTGCTTTAATACAACCAATTGAGTAATATTATTTGATTGCATCAAATTGAGCGCTTCGGTTGCAAAAGCATCTGACTGGATG
>CAZXZK010000007.1:0-958 GCA_964645295.1 uncultured Cytophagales bacterium
TTGTTTTGGCCAACCCAAATCCAATAACCAACGAGCTGTATCAAACATATGAACGCACATATCTCCCACAATTCCATTCCCATATTCCATAAAGGTTCTCCACCACCGAATATGCGGTAAGCCATCAAATGGTCGCATCGGTGCCGGCCCAGTCCACATCTCATAATCAAAATAATCTGGAACCTCTTGTATAGGCGGATTTCCATTATTTCTCATATGGAAATAACAAGATAAATCTACATGACCAATTTTCCCAAGTAAACCCGCATCCACTACTTCTTTCTTTGCCTGAATGATATGGGGAGTCGATTTTCTTTGTGTGCCCACCTGCACTACTTTTTTGTATTTTCTTGCTGCAGCAACCATGGCTTCCCCTTCTAAAACATCAACAGAGATGGGTTTTTGGACATAAACATTGGCTCCTTTCTTAACAGCTTCTATCATTTGAGCGGCATGCCAATGGTCAGGAGATCCCACTAAAACAATATCCATTTCTTGTTCTTTTAACATTTCCCGGTAATCACTGTATAAAACAGGAGCCTTTGCTTGTTTATTTCTTACCATCACTAATTCTCCTGCCTCTTTTAAGATTTTTTGATCTACATCGCAAAGAGCTACTACGTCAATTTTTGATACTTGAATCAATCTGAATAAATCAGATTTTCCGTACCAACCAGCTCCAATCAAGCCTACTTTATAGGCTTTGTCGGGGTTCATTAAATCAATTCCATAAGCCCCAAAATGCGAAAGTGCTAGAGCTGCAGTGGTCCCCTTTAGGAATTTTCTCCTATTGATATTGAAGGTATTCATTGTTTAAATAGGTTTATTTTTCGGGATTAATTCTTTAATCCCGAAACAAATTCAACTAAATTTCTTATATCTTTTTTAGTCAATAATTCACCCATAGCTGGCATAGCAGATGGGTAATTTTCTCTCGACTTGATTCTAGCTTTAGCGA
>CAZXZK010000007.1:968-7521 GCA_964645295.1 uncultured Cytophagales bacterium
GCTTCTGTCGTATTTAATTCCAATTCATGGTCATCTTCCTCCAACAAAATACCCGTAACCTCAGATCCGTCATCAAGTTTTAAATTGACTGTACCATATCCAGGAGCTAGACGGGCACTTGGCATAATCAAGGCCTCTAAGATTTGTTCTCTACTTAATTTAGATCCTATTCCTTTTAAGCTAGGTCCTACTCCTCCTTCTTTACCATCTAAATTATGGCATCTGGTACATTGGGCAGTAGCATTATAATTAAATACAGCAAAACCTCCCCTGCGATCTCCTCCATACATGGCATCTTTATAGGCATCCATTGGGTTGGATGTATTGATCAATGCGTCCAATTTAGCTACTAAAATTTCTGAATTAATTTTTTCAACAGCTTCTCTTAAATCCAAACGAATTTCTTGAGGTAATTGATCTTTCGTCATTTTATCCACTAATTCGGCTAATACATCCTCCGTAATCGATTTATTTAATTCCGAAATACCTTGAATTAAATTCTGTTGTTCAGAGATTTTTCCTGTTTTCATAATATGATTCACAACCTCTGGAAGGGCTTCTTTTGTCATATTAACCTTATCAATATTGGATAATGCTAAATTTTTTATCTCATTATCTTCGTCCTTGAATGCATCCACAATAATTTCCTTCATTAATGGAGATTCTAATTCCATTAATGATTTCAAATGTGACAAACGGATTTTGCTATCTACATCAGAATGGAATATCTCTATTTGTTTCTTTTCATAATCTCTCATTCCTAAATCAGAGATTAATTTTGCCGTAGCAACAGCTAAATCCACGTCATTAGATGCTAAAAATTCATCCATAACTCCTTGAACTAAAGCAATTGCTTGCTTTGGATCTCTCTTAAAATCACCTCTGTATCTACCTGTAACACGATCTAAGGTAGTTGGTTTACCCCAGTTGCCAATCGTTGCTAAAGCTTCCGCTTTTAAGTTTCCTGGAACTAAGAATCCTTGAGAATACTTGATAAGTCGAGCAATATTTTCTTCGCCCCCTACTCTCCAACATGCATTGATGGCTCTTCTAATTAATGCTTCATTGGTCGATTTAGTATCATCCAATAAGGCAGCTAAATCAGGTAAAGCTGCTGGAATAGACCAATCATCATTAATTGCCCTTGCGGCTTCAGTAACAATATATTCATCCGAATCATATAAAAACTCCCTGATATTTTCATTTCTCATTCTTCTAAATATCAAAACCGCTGCTGTTCTTAATGCTTTTGAATCAGTATTTTTTAGAGCTAAAACAGGCTCGACTTCCCCAATTCTTGATAAAGCCAATACGGCGGCATGACGAATATAATGGTCTTTATCATTATTTCTATCCAATAAATCAATTAAGTCAGCCACGGCTGTTTTAGATTGAATCCTTCCTAAGGCCTGAGCTCCAAAAAAGGCTGCTCTTGAATAGCTAGATTTTAACAAGGGTAATAATTTCGATTCAGCAGCTGAATAGCGGATATCACCCAAGGTTTTTGCAGCTTGTGCTTGAATTTCTGGATCTTGGTCTTCTAATAAAGGAACAATCCCCATGGCGTATTTATCTGATTTTGCAGCTAATTGACCCACACCCCATATTCCATGAAGTCGAGCAATTTGGTTTTCACGTTGAACCATGGCCTTTTGCAATTGTATCAACCCCTTATTACCTCGTTCTACTAATTCAAATTGAGCTTTTTTACGAACTCTTTGGTCAGAATAAAATAATAAATCGTATAATTTTTCTTCAGATGCTAGAGAATAATCCATTTGAATATATTCCTTTGTCTGAGCTCTTTCGGCTGCTAAATCATTCTCTTCCTCTGTTACATCAATCTTCCAAACTCGTCCATAATTTTTTGTATCCCATCCAAATACCCAATCAGCAGCATATAATGCTCCTTCTGGCCCAAATCGTATACCTGTTGGCAAAATTCCCGAAACCACATCAACCTCCGAATTAAAATCAAAACTTGCCCCTTTAGGCTTTAAGTCGAAAGACCAAATATGGGATCTAGAATTATTTCCAACAAATTCTACTAAAAAGAATTTATTTTGCCATCTCTTTCCTAAGGCTGTTCCCGGATTCCATAACATCCCAGTTGGACCATTATGGTAATTTAAAATAGGTGGAATTATATAGGCCGCCTGACCTTCCCAACGTGGAATATATAATTTCTCGTCCATCCATACCTTGTATAAATTATTATTTGGGTCAACATATTTACCATATTGCCAATTGGATCGCCAACCTAAATCTGCTCCCTCTACCAAATGGACTAATCGCTCAGATTCTCCCGGATGATCCCCGTCATTATCAGAGGATATTAAATTTCCATAATCATCAAAAACAAATTCATGGGTATTTCTATTTCCATAAGAGAATACCTCAAAATCCGATCCATCAGGATTTGACCTTACTACTACCCCAGAGTTTGGATGCATGTATTTGTTTCCATTGATATCCGTAATATTGGCACCAATATCCCCTATTTGCCAATATATTTTTCCATCTAAACCCTCAATAATTCCTGACATGCCATGGCCTCCAAAGCCAATATGAACTGCATATCCTGTAGATATTGATCTTGGATTTGTTAACAATCCCGATTTATTCGTATTATCCAATCTCCATAAATCTGGCCCAATAGCAACAAATGCATCTTTTTCCCTAACTAATACTCCCCCGGCAACATCTGTTACTTCTGTATGAAAATCATTTAATACTCTCGTAGAACGGTCGGCATATCCATCGCCGTCCAAATCCTCGATTTTCCAAATTTCATCTTTTTCAACTGTTAAATCCTTCCAATCATGGGATCCATCTCCGTTTAAATCTTTTAACCACGAATTCTTTTCACTTAATTCTGGAGCAAAAGTCTTTCTTAAAAAAGCACTTCTTTCCTCCACCGATTGTAAAGAAATTGATTCAATCATCCAATCTCTATGTCCACGTATATCAAATTCAGAGTTTTTCTGACGATTCGTCCGATTGATGAAAACCGCTCCTTCATCATCAATGTCCATAGCCACAGGATCAGGAGAAAGCGAATCAGAAGCCCATTGTTTAATAGTTAAGCCTTCGGCTAATTTAATAGATAATTTACTCTGTGTAAGTGAGTCATTTTCTACTACTTTGGCAGGATCTTCCAAAATGATACGGTAAGTGTTTTTGTCCACCCCACTCATACAGGAAGATAATAGTACAGGTATTGACAATACCCAAACTAGATTTTTTTTCATAGGTTTAAATAGTTTTATACAATTACAAAAATAAAAAAAATCTTTATTTTAATGGACTATTTTTTTCTTTTTTTAAGGTATTGTATACCAAATAGTCTGTTAGTCCGTTAATCCATTTATTTAAAAAAATAGTTAATTTTCCTTGAGAAGTTAAAATTAAACTTTTCTTTTTCCTTTTATAGGCAGAATAAATTTCTCCCGCCACTTCCTCTGCTGTCATCATTTTTTCCTCTTCTCTCATGGTTTCTCCAGTAATTTTTCCATCCCCATCGAGACTATTATTGCGGATGTTCGATGCAGTAAAACCCGGACAAGCCGTAAGTACATGAACCCCAGAATATAATAATTCAGTTCTTAATGCCTCTAGGAAGCCATTCATAGCAAATTTGGAGGCTGAATATCCGGTGCGAACAGGTAAGCCACGATAGCCAGCTATGGAAGAAATTCCGATAATTGACCCACCATTTTTCCTAATTTCTGGTAAGGCATAATAAGTGGCATAAACGGTTCCAAAAAAATTTATATCCATTACTTGTCTGATTACCTTCAAATCAACCGTTTCAAACATGGATCTCATGGATATACCAGCATTATTTATGAGGTTATCAATTCGTCCATATTTCTTTAAAACCGTTTCAATTAATTCTTTATTTTCTGTTTCAGATGCTGAATCACATGGTATCCCTTCTACTTCAATTCCTTTTTCCCTTAAATCATTGACTGCTTCGTTTAATTTATTTTTATTTCTTCCAGTTATAATAATTATTTCTCCTTTTCTTCCAAACTCCTCAGCTAATGCCTTTCCTATTCCAGAGGAACCTCCCGTTATGATAGTAATTTTCATAGTTAGAACAATAGATTTTTTGAACTTTAGAATAGTAAAGTTATTGTTTTTTTTTAATTTTGCCGCACTTATTTATGTCCTGTCTTTAAACGACTTTTCAAATTCTTGTTCCAACATGTCTCGTAAAAACAAATCAAGACCCATACTTCCTCAAATTGAAATTTTAGATTTTGCAGCTGAAGCAAAATGTATTGCAAAGGTAGACAATGAAATAATTTTTGTGGAAGGAAAGGTTGCCCCCGGGGATATTTGTGATTTACAAATTTTAAAGTCGAAAAAATCCTTTAAACAAGCTAAAGCCATCAATATTCAAGAAAAATCACCTTTTAGAATCAATCCTCCATGTGAACATTTCGGCATTTGTGGAGGGTGTAAATGGCAACACGTCTCTTATGAAACCCAATTGTCTTTTAAACAAAAACAAGTAAAAGATAATCTCTTAAGAATTGGCAAGCTGGATTTACCTGAATTTAACCCAATTCTTGGTTCTGAAGACGAATATTATTATCGAAATAAGCTTGAATTTACCTTTTCAAACAAAAAATGGTTAACAGACGATCAAATTAATTTACCTAAAGAAAATTCCATGAATGCCCTTGGATTTCATGTTCCTGGTAGATTTGATAAAATTCTAGACATTAATCAATGTTATTTACAATCTGATTTTTCAAATCAATTGAAAAATCGCCTAAGAGATTTTGCGGAGAAGGAAGGTATTTCATTTTATGAATTGAAAAATCAAAACGAAGGGGCTTTAAGAAATCTAATTATTCGAAATAATCCTAAAGGAGAATACATGGTGATTGTGCAATTCGCCTATGCCACTCAAGAAGAAATTCATAAAATCATGGATTTTATCAGTCACAACTTCCCCTCCATTTATTCCTTATTTTATGTTATTAATCAAAAAGGAAATGATACTTTCCATGATTTAGCAATTCATCTTTATAAGGGCCAAAGCTTTTTAATTCAAGATATGGAGGATTTAAAATTTCAGTTGGGACCTAAATCCTTTTTTCAAACTAATTCCAAACAAGCTTTAAAAATGTACCAATTGGTACGTGAATTCGCCGCTATTCAAATGGATGAGATTGTTTATGACCTCTACACTGGAACAGGAACCATTGCTCTTTTTGTGGCTAAATTAGCCAAAAAGGTAATAGGTTTGGAGTATGTGGAGATGGCAGTAGAAGATGCCAAAATGAATGCTCAATTAAATTCCATTAATAATGCATCCTTTTATGCCGGAGATATGAAAAAAATATTGACAGAAGATTTCTTGTTCAATCATGGAAAGCCAGATGTAATCTTAACAGATCCTCCAAGAGCTGGAATGGATCCTGAAGTCATTGAACAAATTCTTAATGTGGCTCCTAAAAGGATAGTATATGTCTCTTGTAATCCTGCTACCCAGGCAAGAGATTTAAATCTTCTCTCAGAAAAATATGAAGTTAGCCTTGTACAACCCATCGATATGTTCCCTCAGACACATCATGTTGAAAATATTGTTTTACTTATCCGGAAAAATTCAAAAAAGGATTAAAATTCTTGATTAAAAGGGTCGCTGTCCTCTCTATTCGGATTATTTAATTTTGACCCAAAGGTGGTTCCGTTTCCAGATCTATTTTCAAAATTAGACATTGAATCGTTTTCTGCATCAAAACTTTTAAAATTCCCAAATTCTTGATCCGCAGGCTCAAAGTCTAAATCACAGTATTTGGTAAATTTACCGATAAATTTCAACCAGACATTATCTAAGGACCCTGAACGGTTTTTTGCCATGATAATCTCTCCCATTCCCAATAAAGAATTCCCTGCCTCATCTTGAGATATCCCATAATATTCCGGTCTGTAAATGAACATTACCTGGGCTGCATCCTGCTCAATTGCCCCAGATTCACGTAAATCAGATAATTGAGGCTTTTTTGTTCCTCCCCTTGTTTCAGTGGAACGATTCAATTGTGATAAAGCAATGACAGGAATATCCAATTCTTTGGCCAACTGTTTTAAAGCACGTGATATCTGGGCAATTTCTTGTTCACGATTTCCCCCCACTCCCTTCGAACTTGAATCCCCCGTCATTAATTGCAAATAATCAATGACAATTAATTGGATATCTTTTTGCGCTTTTAATCGTCTTGCCTTCGCTCTTAGTTCTAAAATTCCTAAGGCAGGTGTATCATCAATATAGATAGGAGCTTTATGTAATTTTTGAATTTTAGTATGAATCTGCTTCCATTCATGAGGTTCGAGTTTCCCTTTTCTGATTTTTTCAGATTCTATTTCTGCTTCCGCTGAAATCATTCTATTCACTAATTGAACACTCGACATCTCTAAAGAGAATAAAGCGACAGGCATATCAAAATCTACGGCAGCATTCCTACAAGCAGATACAACAAAAGCCGTTTTACCCATACCTGGTCTGGCAGCAATAATAATCAATTCTTGGCGCTGCCAA
>CAZXZK010000007.1:7531-13919 GCA_964645295.1 uncultured Cytophagales bacterium
CCGGAAGTAAGTTTATCCAGCTTAGAAAACCCAGAAGGTACCCCTGTAAGACCACTTTTATTTTTTTGCTTTTCCTCTAAATCTTTAATCGCCTTCCCAAGAATATCTTGCATAGACTCATAATTCTTTCGAATATTTGATTCCGCAATACGAAATAATTCTTGTTCCATTTTATCCAATACCTGAAAAACATCAGTTGTGTCTTCATAGGATTGTTTCTGGATTTCAGAAGAAATTTGAATCAATTGTCTCTTGATAAATTGCTCAATAATGATTCGAGCATGATATTCCACATTGGATGTTGAACTTACCCTAGCCGTTAATTGAGCTAAATATGAACTCCCTCCAGCCAATTCTAAACTCCCCGTTTTTTTTAATTGATTATTGACAGTCAGCAAATCAACTGGTTCAGAATTTGAAAATAAATCCTGTATAGCTTTGAATATATGCTGGTGAGATTCTTTATAAAAGGAGTCCGGCCGTAATAATTCAATTACATTCGCCAAAGGATCTTTCTCTAACATTAAGGCACCCAATAAAGCTTCCTCCAAGTCAACTGCCTGAGGAGGTAATTTCCCCAAGCCGATATCTGTTAACTTAGATGCTGTATTCGTTCTTAATGGACGAACTGTATTTGATTTTCTCTCCGTATCCATAATACAATAATACGATTTTTTAATTAAAATCAAATTTAACAAAAATATTCCATCGAAATATTGATTTTATTTCAAAAAATATCAATATTTAACAGACGTTTTTACTAGTATTTTAAATAATCTTTTTTAACCTATTAAAGAAAAACCATTTGTTAGAAAAAATCATCTCTCTGACCGACGTTCCCCTGATCAATTTACTGGGTACAGCTAATTCAAATCTTCAACTGATTATAGAGGCCTTCCCTCAAACAAAAATTATTGCCCGAGGAGATAAAATCATTCTGAAAGGTTCAGATGATCAAATGTCACTCATTCAAGCAATTATCAATCTTTGTATTGAACATCTGGGAAAGAATCAAGTTCTGACAACCATTCATGTTAAATCCTATATAGATTCAATTCTCAACCCTACTGGCGATGAAGTTGTGAAACCTTATGTAGAAGATACGGATGTTCTATTGTTCGGAAATAAAGGGATAGTCATTAAGATTAAGTCAAAAAATCAACGACGATTGGTAGATGCATCTGCCAAAGATGATATTGTTTTTGCTATTGGTCCTGCCGGTACAGGAAAAACCTATACCGCCGTTGCATTGGCAGTCAAGGCCCTTCGAAATAAGGAAATCAAAAAAATTATTATAACCCGACCAGCTGTAGAGGCTGGTGAAAACCTTGGATTCCTACCTGGCGATTTAAAAGAAAAAATTGATCCCTATTTAAGGCCCATTTACGATGCATTAGAGGATATGATTCCCTCAGAAAAATTAAAATTTTATCTGGAAAATAATACCATCGAAATTGCTCCTTTAGCTTATATGCGTGGACGAACTCTTAATAAAGCTTTTATCCTACTCGATGAAGCCCAAAATACCACTTCCATGCAAATGAAAATGTTCCTTACTAGGATGGGTATCGGTTCTAAAACAATTATAACGGGAGACCAATCCCAAATTGACCTTCCAAAAAACCAAGTTTCAGGTTTATCTGATGCAGTTAAAATTTTAAAAGATATCAAAGGAATTTCCATGATTGAATTAGATGGTTCAGATGTAGTGAGACATAAACTAGTAAAAAGTATTGTGGAGGCGTACGAGAAATTTGAAAATAAAAAATAAACCTATGGAGTATTAATATTAAAATTTATTTTTCTAATTTAGGAAAAAATTTAACCACTAATGAAAAATATCTTATTTGTAATAATCCTTTCAATAGGTTTTCCCTCCTTTGCCCAAAATTCTCAAGTTACTAGAACCAAACATTTTAATTTGGAAAAAAACTTGGCTTTACAAGGCTTTGATCCTATTTCTTATTTTACAAAGGGTAAAGCTATAAAAGGGAATCCTAAAATTGTCGCTAATTACGCTGGAATTGACTATTACTTTTCCTCCGAAGCAAATAAAAAACTCTTTGTAGCAAACCCTTCCAAATATGAACCTCAATACGGTGGCTGGTGTGCCTATGCTCTAGGTGAAAAAGGAACGAAAGTTGAAATAGACCCAGAAACCTTTAAAATTATTGATGGAAAACTCTATTTATTTTACAATGCCTTTTTCAATAATACCCTTACATCTTGGAATAAAAACGAAAAGGAATTAAAATCAAAAGCAGATAAAAACTGGGAAAAAATTATTCAACCATAAAAATTAAACCAATATGAAAACTCGAAATTTTATTAATCTAATTCTACGCTTAGTCGTTTCACTTATCTTATTGCAAACTTTATATTTTAAGTTTACAGGACATCCAGATTCTGTACATATTTTTACTGAGTTAGGTATAGAACCTTATGGGAGAATAGGCCTTGGAATCATTGAATTAATCACGGCAATATTAATTTTATTGTCTAGAACCCAAATTTTTGGAATGATTATTAGTTTAGGGATTATTATCGGAGCCATTGGTTCACATTTATTAGTCTTAGGAATCAACGTTTCTGGTGACGGGGGTGGTCTTTTCGGTTTAGCAATTGTCGTATTCATTTGCTCTAGTATCTATTTAATCCGACAAAAAAAACAGATCATATCTCTGATGAATAAAATTTTTAATTAATTCACCATATTCAACCATTATTCAATTTTCATGTCAATTATTTTAGAATCGAAAAAATCTTTATATAATTTGTTGGAAAGTATCCAAATGCTTTCTAATGAGCAGTTTACGAAAAAGATTTCTATCCTAACGAATTCCAGTATTGGAGAACATGTTAGGCATATAATTGAATTGTATCATCAATTAATTGTGGGGTATTCTATTGGTATCGTTAATTATGATGCAAGAAAAAGGGATTTAAAACTTCAAGAAAATAGGCAATTTGCCATTGAATCTATCCAAGAAGTAATACAGGAAATAGATAAACCTAATAAACCCTTGGAAATATTGAGCATTTATACTGAATACCAAACAATTATTTCTTCCAATTATTTTAGAGAAATAATTTATAATATTGAACATGGGATACACCATCAAGCCATAATAAAAATTGGTTTGGAATTTTTGGATATAAAAATGGATAATGAAGAATTCGGAATGGCCAAATCAACTATTCTATATAAAAAAGAATGTGCACAGTAAGTTTTTATAAATCGAATAAAAAAATCGTCATTACCTCCAATCGAGATGAAAATTCTAAACGTCTTGATGCCATTCCGAATCAAATAGAACAAAATGGTTCTTTAAAGCATTTATTTCCCCTAGATCCACAATCTAGTGGTTCCTGGTTTATCGTTAACAATCATGGAAATGCCTTTGTATTATTAAATGGGGCTGATTTTAAACATGAATATTGCCCTCCTTATTCTAGATCTCGAGGTTTAATTTTAAAAGAGATTGCAACAAGTTCCGATTTTATGGATTCATGGAAATTTATTGATCTTTTTAATATAGAACCTTTTACTATTATTGCCTTTGTTCAATCAAAACTTTATCATCTTAGTTGGAATGGGGAAATAAAAACTTTCAATGAATTAGATTCCTCTATTCCTCATGTTTGGTCTTCTGCCACTCTATACAGCCCGGAAGTTTCCAACCTAAGAAAATCTTGGTTCAACGAATTTATACCCTTCATTTCATCCGATTTTCCTGAAATAAATTTATTCAAATTCCATAGGAATACAAAACCAATGGATCATATAAATGGGTTGATAATAAATAGAAATGGTAATATAATAACAAAAAATATTACGCAATTTGTTTCTGATGGTTTAAATTTAAAATTAATTCATCATGATCTGATTAACAATACCCAATCAGAAATAATGGAAAAGATTCTATGAGACGTTTTTGGCATAAACTAACTCATTGGGAATATTGGCCCTTTTATATTGTGTATTTCCCCACCTTTTGGTATTGGGTTTTCCAAATGGTTCAATTTAAATCATGGAAATTCTATCAATATGCCAATCCTTCCATTAGAAATGGAGGTTTTAATGGTGATAGCAAAATGGATATTTATCAGCTTTTACCGCAAAATCTTTACCCCAAAACCTTTAAAGTGAATTTTAGCAATTATCAAAATTTTCAAATTTCCAATTTTTCACAAAATATTCATTTCCCCTGTATCGTCAAACCAGATATAGGATGCCGAGGTGTGAATGTTCAAAAAGTGAATTCATTCGATGAAATAAAAGAATATGCACAGAAAATTCGACAAGATTTTTTACTTCAAGAATGGATTCATTTACCTCAAGAATTGGGACTTTTTTATGTGCGTTTTCCCAACCATAAAAATGGCAAAATTATTGGACTTACCCTAAAGAAATTTTTGACAATCAAGGGAAATGGAAAAGCGACTATCGAGGAATTATTAATGCTAAATCCTCGTTTTCAAATTCAAATTCCTCGATTAAGGAATCAAATAAAATTAAATGAAGTATTAGCTGCTGGAGAGGAAAGGTGTTTGGTTCCCTTTGGAAATCATAATCGAGGCACCGAATTCTTAGATGGATCAGATTATATTTCAAAGAAACTCAATGATACCTTTGATACTTTTTTAAGTAGAATAGATGGTTTTTATTTCGGTAGATTAGATATTCGGTTCAATACTTTTGAAGAGTTAGAAAGAGGAGAAAATTTTAAAATTATTGAGTTAAATGGAGCTAAAAGTGAAGCCACTCATATTTATGATTCAAAATATTCTTTTTTAAAAGGGCAAAGAGAAATATTTCGATATCAATTTATTATGATGAAGATTATTCGAATTTCTAAATCATTGTCTATTTTTAATAAGTCAATTAGATCATATGAAAAGATTTCAGCCTAGGATTGGTTTAGAATTGGTAATTCCTTTAACCTTGGTACTTCTAGGAACCTTGTCGCTATTGATTTATCCTCAGCCAATTTGGCCTGGAATTTTTATCATTATTCTCGTTTCAGCTTTTATTGGTTATTTGTTCTCAGATACCTATTATGAATTAGATCAGACGAATTTAATTATCCATTCAGGTTTTTTATTTCATAAGGAAATTCCAATTAGGGATATCAGAAAAATTGAGCCTACCGTGAGCCCAATCTCCTCTCCTGCCTTATCTCTCCGTGGTAGATTAGAAATTCATTATGGCAAATGGGATTCTATTATCATTGCTCCTAAAGAAAAGGAAGAATTTTTGAATCAAATAAATAAAATAAAATTACCATTATGAAAATAAACCCTTATATCCACTTTCCCGGAAATGCGGAAGAAGCTTTTAATTTATATCAATCTGCCTTAGGAGGTGAAATTGTCGAATTAATGCGATTTAAAGATATGGGACCTAACCCCAATATTCAAGAACATGAATTGAATAAAATTGCACATATTGCATTAAATATAGCTCCTGATCAAGTATTAATGGGTTCTGATGTACCTAAATTTATGGGAGATTTTAATTTGAAGGAAAATAGGTCAAAAATTACTGTTTCAACCAATTCGAAAGATGAATCCAACCGAATCTATGAAATATTAAGTAAAAATGGTGAAATCGAAATGCCTATCGGAGATAGTCCTTGGGGTTCTTATTTTGCCATGTTTCGAGACCAATTCGGAATTGAATGGATGATTGAATTTCGCTATAATTAAAATTTGATTTATAAGTTTAAAATTATAATTTTAAATATTTCTAACCATTAAAATTTACAGTTATGAATTACTTTCTTTTAGCTTTTTCCAATTATTTCAATTTTTCCACAAGATCACGAAGAAAAGAATATTGGTATTTTGTTTTGTTCTCCTTCATTTTTGGAGCGTTTTTTTCCTTTATGGATATATATTTTAATTTACCCAAAGTTATCTTTTACGAGATAAAAAATGTGACAATTTTTGATTTTGGATTATTATATTTTCTATTTTTTATATTTACTTTTATTCCTTCTATATCTTTAGGAGCTAGAAGATTGCACGATATTGGAAAATCTGGTTGGTGGCAATTATTAGATTTTATCCCGATAATAGGTTGGATAGTTTTATTAGTTTGGGCTATTACTGAAGGTGAATTTGAAGATAATAAATGGGGAATTAATCCCAAAAAAATTAATTAACAATATTAGTGCCCAATAAAAAGAATCGGAGAAGGAATAGCTTATACTTAGCAAACATTCCACTCCAATTCTACTATTCTCCGATTCTACTATTCTATTATTCTCCAATTCTAATATTCTACTATTCTAAAAAGGCAAATCATCTTCTTCCCCATTCTGCTCTATATTAGGAAAATCAAAACCACCTGTTTGTTCATTTAAATTCACATCTTCAGGTATAT
>CAZXZK010000007.1:14019-20768 GCA_964645295.1 uncultured Cytophagales bacterium
TTAGGAAAATCAAAACCACCTGTTTGTTCATTTAAATTCACATCTTCAGGTATATTCGCATGGAGGTCCATTTGCTCTAATTTATAAGCACGAATTTCTGTATACCAACGCTCATTATATTCTCTTGATTCCACATTAAATGATAATTTAATCATTTCTCCTTCCTTCACCGGAGCTAATTCTTGAACCTTTTCTCCCCACATAGACATACAAACCTTTTTGGGATATTGATCTTGTGTTTCAATCACGAATTCCTGTTTAATCCAGTTGTTACCATTTTTTGATACACCTGTTACTTCTGGTAATTTTTTCAACAATCTTCCGCTTATTTCTAATGCCATTGATTTTAATTTCTAAGTTTTGAACTAATTTTTATATTCAAATTTAAAAAAAAATGCCTAATTTTGAAATTGATAGGATGCTTTAATTCTTAATTCGAGTATCATATTCTTGTAAAATTAAAATGAACTGTAAATCATGTTGAAGATGAAGCCTTACAGTGTTGTTCTCTATTATAATTATACTCCTATTGACAATCCAGAGGAGTATCGGGAAAAACACCACCTTTTTTGTATTCAAAATAACCTTTTAGGAAGAATTATTGTTGCGTCCGAGGGCTTAAATGGGGCTGTTTCGGGCACAAAAGAAGATTGTCAGAAATATATGGACTGGCTAAATGCGGATCCAATATTTGCGGGAACCGATTTTGATTTCAAGGTCGAAGAACATGATACCCATACGTTTAATAAATTACATGTTCGGGTAAAAAATGAGATTGTTCATTCTGATTTACCAGTAAATCCTAGAATAAGAACGGGTGTGCATTTAAAACCCACAGAGTTTAAACAAATGCTAAAGAATGATCCAGATGTGGTACTGGTAGATATGCGTTCTAATTATGAACATTCTTTGGGGAAATTTAAAGGTGCTCATACCTTTGATATGGAAAATTTACGGGATCTTCCAAATCATGTGCATGAAATAGAGCATTTAAAAGATAAAAAGGTAATCACTTATTGTACGGGTGGTATTAAATGTGAAAAAGCTTCGGCCTATCTTTTAGAAAAAGGTTTTAAAAATGTTTACCAATTACATGGGGGAATTATAAAATATGGATTAGAAGAGGGCGGGGAAGATTTTGATGGCTCTTGCTATGTTTTTGATAATAGAGTTCATACTATGGTTAATTCTTGCAATCCCGAGGTACTTTCTAAATGCCATGTTTGCTCAGTGCCCTCCGATCATATGGTCAATTGCGCAAATCCTGAATGCAATGAGCATTTACCAATTTGTCCTTCTTGCTTAAAAGAAATGGATGGAGCGTGTTCGCAGGAATGTAAAGAACATCCAAGAAAGCGTCCTTACAACGAAAAAGGCTATTATTCCAAGGCCTCTGTTGGGTATTCCCCTGAATTAGGCTTTAAATCCTTTGCTAGAAATGAAAAAATTGAGAATAGAAAAACCTCAAAATTATAAATCCCAGTTTTTTAACTTCTCTAAAAAGTCATAATCTGTTAAATCATATTTAACAGGAACAATTGAAATGTAATTTTGTTCAATCGCTTCAAGGTCCGTGTCTTGCCCCTTTTCGAAATTGACGAGTTCTCCATCCATCCAAAAATAGGCTTGGTTATAAGGATCTTTTCTCTCTTCAAAAAATTCACGGTATAGCCCACGTGCTTGTTTGGTAATTTTTATTCCTTTTATAGGTTCCTCTTTTTTGGGAGGTATATTAACATTGAGGGTAGTGCCTACTGGAAATTCGTTGTTTAATACATTTAAGGCGATGTTTTTAATATGATTTCTACAATGAGAAAAATCTGCATCAAAATGATAATCACATAATGAAAAACCAATGGCTGGAATGGATTCTGTCGCCGCCTCAATGGCAGCAGATAGGGTCCCAGAATATAAAATTGAAATAGCAGTATTAGCACCATGGTTTATTCCTGAAACAACTAAATCAATTTTTCTTCCTTTTAATAAATAATGTTTCCCAAATTTAACACAGTCGGCAGGCGTACCAGAACATTTATAAGCTGGAACATCTTCTCCAAATTCCATTGACTTATTGATCCTTAAAGGAAATCCTAAAGTAATGGCATGCCCCATTCCAGATTGAGGAGTATCCGGCGCCACTACCCAAACCTCGCCTATTTCCTTCATAATATTGACTAATTCCTTAATTCCTTTAGAAAAAATGGAATCATCATTGGCCACTAAAATTAATGGTTTCATAGATTGTTTATTTTTTCATCAAATTTAATTAATTTTATTTAGTCGAATATTAATTTATGGAAAAATACCTGAATCCTGATGATTATTTATTATCACAAACCCAGCAAGTTCGAGATATTCTAAATGATTTAAGAGAATTAATCTTATCTCTTTCGGATGAATTGGAGGAAGGGATGTCTTATGGATTATTGGCCTATAAATTTAAAAAAAGACCTTTGGTCTATTTAGGAGCAATGAAAAATCATATTGGTTTTTATCCTACACACTCAGGTGTTAATCAATTTGAAATTGAATTAAAAGCACTTAATTTAAAATATTCAAAAGGGGCAATCCAATTTCCAATGAAGGGGACAATTCCAATGGATTTAGTTGAAAAAATTACCCAATTTCGAATCAAAGAAATTTTGTCTAAATAAGTATTTTCAGCGCAATTAATAATTCATATTCCTTCAAGAAATAATCGCTTTTGTTTGATTATTGTTGAATTTGAATAAATACTTTAATTTTGAACTATGAAGCAAAAGCTAATTCTTTTTTCTCTCATCCTAGGTTTGATCATTTCTGCCTCTAAGTTTTATGCTTATTTTGTTTCAAATTCAATTACTGTTTTAACCGATGCCTTAGAGTCATTAATCAATGTTGTAGCTTCTTCTTTTGCGCTTTATTCTGTCTATTTATCCGCTCAACCGAAAGATTTTAATCATCCTTATGGACATGGTAAAATTGAATTTTTTTCTTCTGGTTTGGAAGGTGTTTTAATTATTTTGGCGGGTTTTTTCCTAATTGTTCATGCTATAATTCACTTAGTGAACCCGGTAGAATTGGGTAATATTACTATAGGAATTTATGTGGCAATGATTTCTGGTTTCTTGAATGCTTTATTAGGATTTTTATTAGTTTTTGAGGGGAAAAAATTAAATTCTCCAGCTTTAAATGCCGAAGGTCAGCATTTAAAATTAGATGCCTTAAATGGTTTATTTATATTAATATCTTTAGGATTGGCCTATTTCTTTAAATTTTCATGGATTGACCCTTTGGCCTCCATCATCCTTTCTATTTTAATGTTGTTTCAAGGTTTTAAACTTATCAAGACTTCCACCGGAGCCTTGATGGATGAAAGAGATGAAGAAACTTATGAAAAATTAATCGATTATATTACAAATAATCAAAAAAATACTTGGATAGATCTCCATAATTTAAGAATTCAGCAATATGGTGGTGATTTTCATATTGATTGCCATCTTACCCTACCTCGATATTGGGATTTAAATCAAGTACACGAAGAAATTCATGGATTCGAGAAAATAATAAATTCATTATATGATTCAGAGGTAGAAGTATTTATCCATGCAGATCCATGTTTGGATGATTGCTGCTCCCATTGTAATATTCAAGAATGCCCTATTCGACAGGCTCCTTTTATTAATAAAATTGAATGGAATAAAGTCAATTTGGGACTTAATCAAAAACATTTTTTAGAGGAACTAGGAAGTTAGAACATAAAGAATAGAAGAGGCATCTGCGCTTCACTCTTCTCTATTTAAGCGCCATTCCCCCATCTAGACCTATTACCTGTCCGGTAATCCATGAATTTTCAGGTGATAGTAAAAAACATGCCATTCTGCCTAAATCTCCAGCCTCCCCGATTCTACCTAAAGGATGACGATTATTGGAAGCTTCTATTTTTTCAGGACTTGAGACAAGGTTGCCTGCAAGTGGGGTATTCGTCAATGAAGGAGCAATCGCATTTACACGAATTTTTGACGAAGCTAATTCTGCAGCCAAGGATCGAGTTAATCCTTCTATCCCTCCTTTTGCTGCGGCAATCGAAGCATGAAAGCTCATACCGGTTTGTACAGCTACTGTACTAAATAAGACAATTGAACTATTTCCAGACTTCTTTAGTAAAGGTAAATAAGCTTGAATTACTTTTACCGCACCTAGAAAATTTATTTTATAATCATTTAAAAAATCATCCGTTGAGAAACGATTGAAAGGTTTTAAATTGATAGTACCAGGACAATAAGCAATTCCATCTAGACTTTCAATATCGAATAAAGGGACAGAATCTTCTGTTGCCGCATCCCATTCCTTAAATTCATCATAATTAGCCTCTGGTGCTGTTCTTGAAATACTATATACTGAATAACCCTTGTTTTTCAATTCTTCTGAAATGGACGCCCCTATTCCGTGGCTTCCACCGATTATTAAATAATTTTTCATAATAATAAAATTAGAATAGTAGATTATTCTTAATTCACACTCTTTCCTCTTCCCTAATTGATTGATTTTAAAAACTCTTCTCTGATGGATTTATTTTCAAACTTTCCACCATAAAAGGAAGTGATGGTAGTGGAATGATCATCTTTGATCCCTCTAGAAGAAACACATAAATGCTTAGCATCAATAAATACAGCAACGTCTTCGGTATCTAAAACATTTTGTAGATGTTTTCCAATTTGTATAGTTAGACGCTCTTGAATTTGAGGTCTTTTTGCAAAATATTGAACAATTCGATTTAATTTAGAAAGCCCAATAACTTTCCCTGTATTAAAATAGGCCACATGTGCTTTTCCAAAAATTGGGACAAAATGATGCTCACAATTTGAATAGAAGTTGATATTCTTCTCGATTAACATTTGATTATAATCAAATTTATTGTCGAAAAGCGTAATACTTGGTTCATTTTTCGGATCTAAACCTGAAAATAATTCCTTGATAAACATTTTAGCAACCCTTCTTGGAGTACCTTTTAAAGAATCATCCGTCAAATCGAGTCCCATGGTTTCCATGATTTCTCTGAAATGATATTCTATTTTTTCAATTTTTTCATTATCAGAAAGATCAAAAGCATCTTCTCTTAAAGGAGTATCCATACTTCCAAAATGACTGTCACCAAATTCTTCAATGGATAAAAGAAAGTCGTTTTTGTCAAGCTGGGTATTCAACGAAATTTTTTTCTGTTTCATAAAGTCTAATTTTGACGATTCGTGGCGCTAGCCTTTTTACCAGTTTTTCATATATCACAACCGCTATGTTTTCTGCAGTAGGAATTAATTCTTTAAAGTCCTCAACGTCTAAGTTAAGATTTTTATGATCATATTTGTCAAGAACTTCCTCTTTAATGATTGAGGATAATATTTTTAGGTCAATCATATAACCCGTATCAGGATCAATTTCACCAGTTACCCTAACAACCAATTCGTAATTATGTCCATGAAAATTGGGATTATTGCAAAGTCCGAAAACCTCTTGATTTTTTTCGTCGGACCAACTTTTATTGTAGAGTCTGTGGGCGGCACTAAATCGCTCTTTCCTGAAAACACTAATGATCTTTTTACTCACTAAATTTTTTCAATATATTACTTACACTAACACAAATTAGACTTTTTTGTTCAATAATTCTTTAAAAATTCTTCTAAAATTTTGATTATATGAATTTTATACGAATATTTAGTGGCTAAATCTATCTTAATGAAACGCAGAAAATTTATTCAAAATGGTATGGGGGTTGTTGGTTCTTCGATTATTCTTCCAACTTATTTAAAAAAAACAAATCCTATTGCTTCCACGAAGGTCCGTTTAGGTTTTTTAGGGGTGGGATTAAGAGGAAGATCTCATTTATACATGTCCTTATTTCGGGAAGATGTTGAGGTAGTAGCCATTTGTGATATTGATCCAAAGGCCATTGCTGCATCGCAAAAAATGTTAAAAGACAAAGGTCGAAAGGAAGCTGCAGTTTACGATAAGGGGGAGCATGATTTTGAAAATCTATTAAAAAGGGCCGATATTGACGGGGTTGTCATTGCTACACCATGGGAATGGCATGTTCCAATGGCTGTTGCTGCCATGAAAGAAGGTAAATATGCTGGAATAGAAGTATCAGCCACTGTTACTTTGCAAGAATCATGGGATTTAGTTAATACCCATGAGGCAACTGGTTCTCATTGTATGATTTTAGAGAATGTTTGTTATCGAAGAGATGTAATGGCGGTCCTTAATATGGTTAGACAGGGGATGTTTGGTAGGTTGAATCATGTTCAGTGTGGTTATCAACATGATTTAAGGGAAGTGAAATTCAATGATGGTGTCAATCCATACGGAAATGGAGTTGAATTTGGAGAAAAAGGGTTTTCGGAGGCAAAATGGAGAACACAACATTCTGTCGAACGAAATGGAGATCTTTATCCTACCCACGGTTTAGGGCCAGTTGCAGAGATGTTGAATATTAATTATGGAAATCAATTTTTATATCTAACATCCATGGCTACCCAAAGTATGGGGCTACATAATTATATTGTGAAACATGGTGGCCAGAATCATCCAAATGCTAAAATAGATTTTAAATTAGGAGATATTGTGACAACCCTGATTAAATGTGCAAACGGAGAAACCATTATGATTTCACACGATACCAATAGTCCACGTCCTTATTCTCTCGGTTTTAGAGTACAAGGTTCGAATGGTATTTGGATGGATGATAATGATTCGATTTATTTGGAAGACATTTC
>CAZXZK010000007.1:20778-46123 GCA_964645295.1 uncultured Cytophagales bacterium
CACATGTTTGGGAAAAATTTGAATCGTACCAGGAAAAATATGATCACCCTTTTTGGAAAAAATGGTATGAGGATGCAGAAAATGCTGGCCACGGAGGTATTGATTATTTTGTGTTGAAAGATTTTATAGATTCTATAAAAAATAGAGTAACTCCTCCGATGGATGTTTATGATGCTGCCGCTTGGTCTGCCATTTCCCCTTTGTCTGAGGAGTCCATAGCAAATGGTTCAAAACCTGTTGATATTCCAGATTTTACCCGTGGTAAATGGAAAACAAGAAAACCTAAATTTGCCCTTTAGGGTCATTTTAAAATCGAAAAATCTTAAAAAATTTAAAAAAGTTTAATTCTAAATTCCTATGAACCAAAAAAACTCAAATCTTCCTTTAGTTATTATTGGAATTTTATTTTTTGTCTTTGGCTTTGTCACCTGGGTCAATTCTGTATTGATTGCATTTTTTAAGAAAGCATTCGATTTAAATAATTTTCAATCCTTATTGGTGGCTTTTGCCTTTTTTATATCTTATTTCGTCATGGCTATTCCCTCTTCTTGGGTAATAAAACGAACAGGATATAAAAATGGGATGGCATTTGGTTTAGTAGCCATGGCTGTTGGTACGCTATTATTTGTTCCCGCTGCTACATCTGAAAACTATAGAATGTTCTTAATTGGTCTATTTGTAATTGGTGCAGGTTTGGCACTATTGCAAACGGCTTCCAATCCTTATGTGACCATTTTAGGGCCCATTGAATCAGCCGCAAAAAGAATTTCTGTTATGGGAATTTGTAATAAGGTTGCTGGAATTGTCTCTCAATATATTTTTGGTGGCATACTTTTGTCTTCAGCTGCCGCCGATTCAGTAGATTTATCCATTGTAATAACGCCATATTTAATAATTACAGTGGTATTAATTGCCTTGGTAGCCTTTGTATATTTTTCTGGTTTACCTAATATAGAAGTGAAAGAATCAGAGAAACCGAAAGAGGATGAAGAAGAAAAAACCTCTGTTTTCCAATATCCAAATTTGGTCTTAGGAATGGTTGCTTTTTTCTTGTATGTAGGCGTTGAAGTAATGGCTGGTGATACAATCATTAATTTTGGTATAGAACAAGGGTTTACAGAGGAGGAAGCAAAATTATTTACCACTTATACCCTATATGGCATGTTGTTTGGCTATATTATGGGTATTTTATTTATTCCGAAAAAATTATCTCAACATAAAGCCTTATTATATTCTGCCATTCTAGGGGTGATATTATCCTTAGGAGCAACATTTATCCCTAATCCTTCATTGGCAGTTGGATGTGTGGCCTTTTTGGGTATTGCAAATGCCTTAATGTGGCCAGCCATGTGGCCTTTGGCTATTAATGGTTTAGGTAAATTTACTGAATTAGGTTCAGCCCTTATTATCATGATGATTGCTGGTGGTGCCCTGTATCCATTGTTATATGGTTATTTAGCGGATAATGTCTTTAATTCACAATTGGCTTATTTAATCATGGTTCCGGCCTATATGTACATCTATTATTATGCAAAGGCTGGCCATTTGAAATCTAAATGGTAAAAAGAGAAACATAATCCTGATTTTATTGTTAATTACGTATTCAAATTTGTAATTTTGAATAACAATAAAATCAGGATGAATAATAATTCAGATAATATCTATAATCCTTCCTTATTTTCTTATCAACGAAGAGAAACAATTCCAGTACAGATGGGTGATTTAATGATGGGATCTGGCTTTCCAATCAGAATTCAATCTATGACCACCGTTGATACCATGGATACCATTGGTTCTATTGAACAGTCCATTCGCATGATTGATGCAGGTTGTGAAATAGTCCGTATTACGGCACCGTCTGTCAAGGAAGCCCAAAATTTAGAAAATATTCGGAAAGGATTACGATCAAAAGGTTATTTTCAACCAATTGTTGCGGATATTCATTTTACTCCAAACGCCGCAGAATTAGCTGCTAGGATTGTTGAAAAGGTACGTGTGAATCCTGGAAATTATGCTGATAAAAAACGTTTTGAAACGATTGATTATACCGATGCATCCTATGCCGCTGAATTAGAACGTATTCGAGATAAATTTCTTCCTCTCGTTCATATTTGTAAAGAGTATGGTACAGCTATGAGAATTGGTACGAATCATGGATCTCTATCTGATAGAATCTTGAGCAGATATGGCGATACCCCAGAGGGTATGGTTGAGTCAGCCTTAGAATTTTTACGAATTTGTGAGGATGAAAATTATTTTAATATTGTGCTCTCCATGAAGGCTTCAAATACTCAAGTTATGGTACAAGCCTACCGTCTATTGGTAAAACGATTGGAAGAAGAAAAATTGAAACCTTATCCGCTACATTTAGGTGTTACTGAGGCAGGAGATGGAGAAGATGGAAGAATTAAATCCTCTGTTGGAATAGGAACTTTATTAGAAGATGGATTAGGTGATACTGTTCGGGTTTCTTTAACCGAGGACCCAGAATTTGAAATTCCGGTAGCAAAATCATTAGTTAGTAGATATTTTAACAGAGCGGCCCTTTCTTCAAAAATTGATCCCATTGAAAATCCTATCAATCCTTTTCAATACATTAAAAGATCCACCAAGGAAATATTTAACCTAGGAGCTTCCCAATTACCTCGTGTAATTGCCAATTTTTCTCAGGTTTCAATAACTGAAATGGATCAATTGAGGTCTATCGGTCATTTTTATTTACCAGAACCTGATAAATGGGCAATGAATGACACAGGCGCAGATTTTGTTTATACAGGAAAGAATACAATCCCCTTTATGCTACCAAATGGTTTAAGAGAAATTCAAGATTTTGATTGTTGGTTAATCAATCAAAATCCCAACTCTTTTCCCCTATTCAATCTGAGTAATTTAGATCCTAACCATTTTCATCCAGAATTAAATTTCTTATCTATATCAGCAGAATCGTTGATTGGAAATACGGATATCTTTGAAGTGATCTCCCATGTGGAGAATTTGGTCCTTATTCTCTATTCAAATAATGAACATTTAATGCCCTCCCTACGTAGAGCTTTTTTTGAATTAATTTCAAAAAAAATCAAACTACCGGTGATCATTCAATTAGATTATCAAAATTTAAATCAAGATGAGATTCAATTATTCTCTTCGACAGATGCAGGAGGACTATTGATTGATGGATTAGGAGATGGAATCATGCTTTCAATTGGTCCAAATTATCAGGATACGCTTTCTCAAGCCAATGCTATTGCCTTTGGTATTCTTCAAGCAGCAAGGGTGAGAATTTCAAAAACAGAATATATTTCTTGTCCTTCTTGTGGCCGAACTTTATTTGATCTACAGGAAACCACTACTAAAATTAGGAAAGTTACCGATCATCTTAAAGGAATTAAAATTGGTATCATGGGTTGTATTGTGAATGGCCCAGGTGAAATGGCAGATGCTGATTATGGTTATGTGGGAATTGGAAGGAATAAAATTGCCTTGTATCGTGGACAAAATGTAGTAAAAAAATCCGTGCCATCCGAACTGGCTGTGGATGAATTAATAAACTTAATCAAAGAAGACGGAAAATGGGTCGACTAAAAGAACAATTCAAATTAACAGAGTTTTTTAGGTATTTTTTAAGAGTATTTAAAAAACCTAAAGAAGGAGAACCAACAAGTTTCAACCTTCGAACCATGCATACAATCAATAAAATATCTATTTTGATGTTTTTATTTGCATTGATTGTGATGATTTACAGAGCATTTACAAGATAAAAAATGAAAAAACTTATCCTATTTTTGATTTCAACTTTATTTTTATCCTGTGGTTCATCTGAAATTGATTTCAATAAAGACCTTTCTTTTGAAGAAGTAATCAATCAGGCAAAATCTGAGAAAAAGCCATTATTTGTAGAAATTATGGCTTCAGACTGTCATATTTGTATCGCTTTGGAAACTCATTTAAAAGATGCCGAGGTTGCAAAAATTTACAATTCTAATTTCATCAATTATAAAATTGACATAAAGGATCCTCTTCAATATAATTTATTGAAAAACTTTAAAGTAAATTTTACAGGGACACCGACCCTTTTGATTTTAAATCCGGAAAATATGGAATTAATCGGTGGATCTATTGTGAATGAATCAGAAGACGGTAAATTAGCTTTGTTAGCAACAGCCAATTTTTATTTGAAATACGGTGATTTGAACAGCATTCAAGGAGATTTTTCCAATTATTCAAAAGAAGAATTATTGACTTTGGCTGAATTGGCGAGGTTAGGCTATAAAGATGCCTTGGCAGCGAAAGCATTTAAGGAGTTTTCAATTGGCTTATCAGAAGAAGAAATGATGTCTGAAGCTAATATGGATATTATTGGAAGAGTGATGATTTCTGTTGATAATGACTATTTTGCTTATTTTTTAAATAACTACGAAGTATTTACCCAAAAATTCGGTCCCATGCGTGTAGAACCTGTCATGTCCTATATTTTACAAAATGCCATAAATAGCAGTAATTCAGAAAATTATGGACAATTGGAACTGGAAAGAATTCGGAAAGGTTTAGAAAAGCTAGGGGTATCTTTAGATGATATTACACGAAGAATGTGGATGATTGAAACGAATTATCTATTCAAAAATCAAGAAGATTCTAAAGCGATTGCCATCTTAAATAAAACAGTAGATTTAATGGATTCTAAGCCAAATGAACGTATTTATGCTTATTTGTGTGACTACGTAAAGAAAAGAACAACAAATCCTACTACCTTAAATTTTATCAATAAAAATTGGTGCAAATAAAAAGAATATAAATGAAACTTTCAGAAATAAATTTTAAAATTCAATTAGACGAAAATAATATTCCTGAACAAATTCATTGGGAAGCCACTGATAATCCTAATGAAGGTATCGAGGAAACCAAAGCCATATTTATCGGTACTTGGGACCCTTACCATAAATCTACTTTGGCTCTTCCCTTATGGACAAAAGACATGGAAGTCTTAGATATGAAAAGATTTTTTATTGAAATCATGGGTGCAGTTTCCAATACAGTCATGCAATCCACAGGGGATGAAAATTTTGCCGCTGAGATAGAAAATACTTGTCAGGCTCTCTCAAAACTACTAAAAAAAGAAATTGATAGTTTGAGTAATTAGGTAAAAGTAAGAGTAAAACAAGAATTTATCGTCAATTTAGAATTTTGAATAATGATTAAAGCTGAGATAGTAACCATTGGAGATGAAATATTATTTGGACAAATAATAGATACCAATTCTCAATGGATTTCTACAGAATTAGATAAAATTGGAATAAAAACGGTTCGGAAATCTTCCGTTGGTGATACAAGGGAGGGTATTTTAGAAATATTGGAAGAAGCTCAAAAAAGAGCAGATATCGTATTGATTACGGGAGGCTTAGGTCCAACAAAGGATGATATTACTAAAAAAGTTTTAAATGAATATTTTGGAGGAGAATTAAAGATTCATCCAGAAGCCTTAAAGGATGTTACTGAATTTTTCAATAAAAGAGGTAGAGAATTAACTGATATCAATAGAAATCAAGCATTGCTTCCATCATCATGTGAATTTATTAGCAATAGACAAGGTACAGCCCCTTGTATGTGGTTTAATCAAAAAGAGACCATTTGGGTATCTATGCCGGGTGTTCCATTTGAAATGAAGGCCATTATGGAACAGGAAATATTGCCCAGACTTCAAACACATTTTAAAACTCCTGTCATCGTTCATAAGGTTATAAAAAACGTTGGAATTGGAGAATCCTATCTTTCTGAATTAATTGAAGAATGGGAATTGAATCTGCCCTCGCATATAAAATTAGCCTATCTTCCCTCCTATGGTTTAGTAAAACTAAGATTAACTGCTATTGGGGATGATAAAGTCGTTCTTCAAGGGGAAATTCAAAATGAAATTGATAAAGTCATGCCTTTAATTGAAAAATATGTTTTTGGCTATGATCAGGATGAATTAGAAGTGGTAATAGGAAGAACTTTAAAAGATAAAGGTCTGACTGTCGCTACCGCTGAATCTTGTACTGGTGGATATTTAGGACATAAATTCACTTCAGTACCGGGTAGTTCGGCTTATTTCTTGGGTGGAATAATGGCTTATGATAATTCAATTAAAACAAATGTATTAGGAGTTGATCAAAATATATTAAAAGAGTATGGAGCCGTAAGTGAAGAGACAATTATTCAAATGGCAGACTTGGTTAGAAAGAAATTTGGTAGTATTTTTGGTATAGCAACTTCAGGAATTGCCGGACCAGATGGAGGAAGTCCTGAAAAACCAGTTGGAACCATTTGGATTGCTGTTTCGTCACCTGAAGGAACGATTACCCGAAAGTTGACATTAGGAGGAAGTCGATTACAGAATATTCAATTAACTGCTATATCCTGTTTAGACTTTATACTAGAAGTGGCGACGGATAAAATTGATACCGAGGTTCCTACTCCAATTTCCGGAAAAATACTACGTTTCTTAGTAGAGGAAGGTCAAATTGCAGAAATTGGTAAGCCCATCTGTTTGATGGAATCAGACGATGAAATACAAGGGACTGATCCTATCTTAATAGATGATACTAAAGGGTTTTTAGAAGATATTTCTGTGGATCTTCAGGATATGGATCATTTATCCAAACTTACCCAAATTACCTCAGCCACTTCCAATGATTTTTCCAATGGGAACCAGTCTAATCCCTGGATTTCTCCTTTAATCAAACAAATCTGTATTCAGGAAAACATATCGTTAAAAGAATTAAATTCCATTAAAGGAACCGGAATTGATAATCGTGTTACCAAGAAAGACGTTTTAGATTTTATAGATCGTAGAAATAATTCGATTCTTCCAAAAGGTTCAACCATACCAATTCAGAAAATACCTCGTTTAGAAGGTGATGTAGAGGTTCCAATGGACAGGCAAAGAAAAATCATTGCTGAGCGGATGGTGGAATCGAAACGACTTGCCCCGCATGTATCTTCCGTTATTGAATCTACGGTTTCCAAAATGGTTACTTGGAGGGAAGCTATCAAAGAAGAATTTAAAACCAAACATCAACAAAATTTTACCTATACTCCTATTTTAATTCAAGCTACAGCAAAGGCATTGATCAAGTATCCAATGATGAATATTTCTGTAGAAGGAGATGTCATTATTCAACATAATCAAATTAATATAGGTGTTGCTGTGGCCCTTTCAAATGGGAATTTAATTGTTCCTGTGATAAAAAATGCCGATAAAAAAGATTTAACTGAATTGGCGATAGAATTAAATGATTTATCTTCTCGTGCAAGGGAAAATAAATTAATTCCCTCTGAGTTACAAGGCGGTACCTATACCCTTTCAAACATTGGTGCTTTTGGGAATATTATGGGTACACCGATTATTGTTCAACCTCAAGTAGGAATTTTAGCTTTTGGTACTATTGAGAAAAAACCTGTGGTGGATTCAGGCCCTAATGGAGACAATATTGTTATTTCAAACAAAATGTATATCACTCACTCTTATGATCATCGAGTGGTAGATGGTTCTCTTGGGGGTATGTTTCTTAAGGCTGTATCAGACGAAATTGAAAAGGGAGAATTTCAATTATAAAAAAAAGAGTTAAGGTTTTCCCTAACTCTTTTTTTTCCATATTTGATCAGGATTTAATTTTTCTTCATCTTGATGATTTTCAAGGCTGATAATATTTTAACTACAGGATAAGTAGGATCAAATTCAAACCATTTTGTTGCAAAATTGGTTCGCATCGGTAATTTATGATGATTATTCTGAAATAATTCACCCATCATTAAAAAATCTAAAATTAAAGAATTCTTTGATGCATCATGATTATCGTAATTTTGATAACCATATTTATGCCCAGACCAATTCACAATTGCTCCATGTACAGGCCCCATTAAAAAATGTACTGGTAATAGGAAGAAAAAGGCCCAATGCATATCAAATTCCATATAAGCCCAAATGTATAATAATGAATAAGCTACTCCCCATGCCAAACGAGAAATCCAAGAATCTCCAATTTTTTCGATGGTTTTTGAAACTGGATAATCATTTTCAAACCGCTCTTCTACTTTCGTTGTCCTATTTAATACCGCATTATAAATATTCTTCGTTTTCCACATCATAGTGAATACATTGGAAAAAAAAATGGGAGAATGTGGATCTTTAGGCGTATCTGAAAAAGCATGGTGCATTCTATGAAGAATTGCATAGGCCCTTGGAGACAAAAATGAAGAACCTTGAGAAATATAAGTAAATAAATAAAAAAACTTCTCCCAAAACTTAGTCATTGTAAACATTTTATGGGCAGAATATCTATGTAAGAAGAAGGTCTGACTAAATAATGATGCGTACCAATGAATTAAAAAAGCAGGAATAACTAATTGCATGTTCGTTTATTTAAAAGATGATAATACAAATTTACGAATAATTGACTAAAATAGAAAGGCTTTCGTTTGTTGTATTTAATGATTCTAATCAGTTTTATTTTTTAAATTCCTGAAAATTGACAAGCAGCCACGATTGCTGCTGTTTCTGTTCGTAAAATAGTTTTCCCTAAACTAATTGGTAACCAGTTCTTTTCCAGTAGCTTAGTTATTTCATTTTCAGAAAAATCCCCTTCTGGCCCAACCATGAATTGAATTTCTTTATTTAAAAAATCAATATCCTTATAAATTTTATTTTTATCAGGATTAAGACTCCCAAAAAGAGATATTCTGTCAGTATTAAGTTTTTTATTGAGATAATCTTCGAGTCTTTCTATGGACTTTAGTTCCGGTAAATAGAGTTGTTTACTTTGTTTAATTGCAGAAATTGCAATTTTTTCTAGTCTTTCTAATTTGATGTCTTTTCTTTCTGAATGAAAAGTTTGGATAAACTGAAAAGAGGCTACACCTATTTCGGTACATTTTTCAACCATCCATTCCATTCGGTCCATTTGTTTTGTTGGGGCGATAATTAAATGAAGTTTTGGCTTATTTTGGTGTATTTCTTTTTTGGAGACTAAATGAATTTTGACTGTATTTTTCGTGATTTCACCAATTTTCGCTTCCCATTTCTCCCCTATTCCATTTATTAAAAAAAGAGGTGCTCCTAAGGTTAATCTCAAAACCCGAATAGCATGAAAAGATTCTTCCTTGGAAAGAAAGGGTTCTTCCATTTTTGGGTGATAAAATACAGGATAATTATTCATTCGATTTAAACGAATACAAGGTTGTATCTAATTGTAATTGATTGAGATTGAAATCTTGTATAAAT
This sequence comes from uncultured Cytophagales bacterium, assembly GCA_964645295.1. GTDB lineage: Bacteria > Bacteroidota > Bacteroidia > Cytophagales > Spirosomataceae > CAZVFE01. The sequence goes on from CAZXZK010000007.1 coordinate 30,035, forward strand.
TTTTCAATGATAGCTATTTCTAATTTTGGTACATATAAAGCTGCTTCCAAACCTATTCCAAAGTCAAATTCTGGATCTATTTCCAGGTATTCAGATACTTTAAGTGAATCTTCTTCTTCTAATTCTTCAATGATTTCTAATACCATCATCTCTACCTCCTCATCTACCTCCTCATTTTCTTGATAAGTATCATCTCTTTTTTCTAAAGGTACATATAAAGGGAAATGTTTGATTGCCTTTCTCTCAGCTTCCTCATAGATCAATGAGGAATAATGTAATTGAAGTGTAAATAATATAGCATCGAATATTACCTCTTGTCCTTTGTATTGACCAATGAATTGGATATGAACCATTTCATTTTCATTGCTTACAGGCAAATCTTCGTCATCTATATAGATAAAACTTTGATTTGCCTGTTTACAAAGGTTTTTAAGCTTATGTATCTCTTCTTTTGTAAATCCTGGATTCATCATTAAATAAAATTACTCAAAAATTATTTAATTAATAGCATCTCACGGTATTTTACTAATGGCCAATCATTATCATCCACAATTAATTCTAATTTATCAACTGCATATCTGATTTTTTCGAAATAGGATTTGACTTTTTCAGAATAGATTTTAGCTCTTTCCTCAATGTCTTCCTTATTATTTGCTTCTTTTCTTGCTTCAGTCATTTCTTCCTGTAAAGTAACAACATCAGATGTATATTTTGAAATAGATTTAATCATTTGAATGGTTGGAGTAAAGAATTTAGGGTCAATTCCTATTTCTTTCTGGCCAGTGACATTTTCTACTAATTTGGTTTGATAGGTCAAGGCCGTAGAAACCACATGGTTAATGGATAAATCTCCCATTACTCTTGATTCAATTTGAATTTTCTTAATATAGGATTCTAATTCAATTTCATATCTGGCATGTAATTCTTCTTTATTGAATATTCCATGTCTTTCAAATAAGTCCATCACTTCCGGTCTTGTATAAACCTTTAAAGCCTCAACAGTGGATTTTATATTAGAGAGACCTCTTTTTTTAGCTTCTTCTACCCATTCATCTGAATAGCCATTTCCTTCGAATAAGATTTTTTTAGAAGTCATATAATAGTTTCTAAGAACTTCTGTAATGGCAATTTCCTTCTTTACTCCTCGGTTTAGGAATTCTTCAACATCCTTTTTGAATAGAATCAATTGATTGGCAACAATGGTATTGAGTACTGTCATAGGAGATGCAGAATTTGCTGAGGATCCAACAGCCCTAAACTCAAATTTATTTCCTGTAAACGCAAATGGAGAGGTCCTGTTTCTATCGGTATTATCTAAAATTAAGCTTGGTACTTTATTGATACCTAATTTTAAATAGACATTATCTCCTTTTTCAAGTTTAAGACTTTCCATGTCTTTCATTTTCTCTAGGTCTTCTAAAATCTCTGTCAAGGTTGCTCCTAAGAAAATAGACATAATGGCAGGAGGTGCTTCATTGGCACCTAAACGATGCTCATTTCCTGCAGAGGCTATGGAAGCTCTTAATAAATCGGCATTATCATGAACCGCCTTAATGGTATTCACTAAGAAAGTTAAAAAGCGTAAATTTTCTTTCGGCTTAGAGGAAGGGGCCAATAGATTAATTCCAGAACTCGTGCTCAGAGCCCAATTATTGTGTTTTCCTGATCCGTTTATGCCTGCAAATGGCTTTTCATGAAATAATACTTTTAATTTATGTCTTCTAGCGACCTTAGCCATTAAATCCATTAATAAAGCGTTATGATCGCAGGCTAGATTGGCTTCTTCAAAAGTTGGAGCTACCTCAAACTGAGCTGGAGCAACCTCATTGTGCCTTGTTCTAACTGGAATGCCCAGTTTTAAGGCCTCAAATTCAAAATCAACCATGAAAGCATTAACCCTATTTGGAATTGACCCAAAATAATGGTCTTCTAATTGTTGCCCCTTTGCAGGTGAATGCCCAAATACGGTTCTTCCCGCCATGACCAAATCCGGACGAGCATTGTACATGGCTTCATCCACCAGAAAATATTCTTGCTCAGCTCCTAAGGTAGGTGTAACTTTATTTACATCTCGATGGAAAAAATCTCTAACAACCGCAGTTGCTGCTTTATCAACTAATTCAATAGATTTGATTAAAGGGGTTTTATAATCCAAAGCCTCTCCGGTATATGAAACGAAAACGGAAGGAATACACAAGGTAGAAGTTCCAGCTTCGTTTTCCATGATAAAAGCTGGAGACGAAGGATCCCAACCGGTATAACCTCTGGCCTCAAATGTAGAACGGATACCGCCATTTGGAAAAGATGAGGCATCAGGCTCTTGTTGTACAAGTGCCGAACCTTTAAATTTTTCAATTGCCTTTCCATTATCCATTGAAATGTCAAAAAAAGCATCATGCTTCTCAGCTGTTGTTCCTGTTAATGGTTGAAACCAGTGAGTGTAGTGAGTAGCCCCCTTTGAAATTGCCCAGGATTTCATGGCTGCAGCCACTTCCTCGGCAGATTCTCGATCAATTTTTGATCCTTTTTCAATAGCGTTTGAAATCTTTAAATAAGCCTCAGGTGATAATAAAGATCTCATAACTTCCCTATTGAACGTCATACTGCCGTAATAATCAGTAACCTTTTCTCTTGGGATTTTTACATCAATAATTCCTCTCGATTGAGCGAGCTCGAGAGCCTTAAATCGCGCTTTAGACATATTTTATATTATTTTAAGATTTTTACATTTAAAAATACGGAATAAGTTTTGAATTTAAAAACTACCAATTTTCAAAAATACGGATTCAAAATCGTTAATTTTCCTTTATTTTTATACTTTTTTATGAAAATAGGTTTAAATTTTACTTATTTTTAAATTATTTTATTGTTTTTATTAAAAATAGGGTTAAATTTGTATCAGTTTTTATAAAAAAGTATAATATAAATATTTTAATCGATGGCAAAGTCAAAACTAGAGTACATTTGGTTGGATGGTTATAAGCCAACCCAAAGTCTAAGATCAAAAACAAAAATTGAAAACAATTTCAGTGGAAAACTGGAAGATTGTGACATGTGGAGCTTCGATGGTTCTTCTACTCAACAAGCCGAAGGTGGTTCCTCTGACTGTCTTTTAAAGCCAGTATTTATTTGTCCTGATCCAGGAAGAAAAGATGCCTACTTAGTAATGTGCGAAGTTTTAAATGCCGATGGTACTCCGCATGAGTCCAACGGTAGATCAACTATCGATGATGATGATAATGATTTCTGGTTTGGATTTGAGCAAGAGTATTTCTTGTGGGATCCAGAAACTAATAAACCTTTAGGGTTTCCTGCAAATGGTTATCCAGAGCCACAAGGACCATACTATTGTTCTGTTGGAGCGAAAAATGCTTACGGACGTGAAATTGTAGAAGAGCATTTAGATATGTGTTTAGAGGCAGGATTAAATCTAGAAGGTATCAATGCTGAAGTAGCTGCCGGACAATGGGAATTTCAAATTTTCTCAAAAGGTGCTGCAGATGCGGGTGACCAAATTTGGGTAGCTAGATACTTATTAGAAAGAATCGGAGAAAAATACGGTGTAGCTATTAACTGGCACTGTAAGCCTCTAGGAGAATTAGATTGGAATGGTTCTGGTATGCACGCTAATTTCTCAAATACCACTCTTAGAACTTGTGGAGAGAGAGCAACTTATGAGAAAATCTGTTCAGCTTTTGCTCCTGTAGTGAAAGAACATATTGCAGTTTATGGTGCAGACAACCATTTAAGATTAACTGGAAAGCATGAAACTGCTTCAATCAACGACTTCTCATTCGGAATATCTGATAGAGGTGCTTCCATCCGTATTCCTATCGCAACTGTTGAAAAAGGATGGAAAGGTTGGTTAGAAGACCGTCGTCCGAATTCTGCTGCAGATCCTTATAAAGTGGCTGCAAGAATTATAAAGACAGTTAAAAAAGCTGATTAAATTAAGCATTTATATAAATAATGAATTAGGGACGATTTTTTCGTCCCTTTTTTTTATTTTTGCACCGAAATGAGGAAAGTTGCTTTTTATACTTTAGGTTGTAAATTAAATTTTGCGGAAACTTCGACTATCGCAAGAAGCCTTGAATCTTTGGATTTTACCAAAGTTGAATTCAATGATAGTCCGGATTTATTTATTATTAATACCTGTAGTGTAACAGACCATGCAGATAGAAAATGTAAAAAGGTGGTCTCAGAGGCAAAAAAGATTAATCCAAAATCCATCGTAATTATTATAGGTTGCTTTGCCCAATTAAAACCCAAAGAAATTTCCGAAATACCAGGGGTTAATTTGGTCTTAGGGGCTAATGAAAAATTTAAAATTCCTGAAATTTTACCAGAATATCTAAAGCAGGATACCCAAGCACCTCGAATAATTGCTCAGAAAATTCGATACGACCTACCCTATCATGCCTCTTATTCCATCAATGATCGTACCCGAACTTTTCTTAAGGTACAGGATGGTTGCGATTATCCATGTTCTTATTGTACCATTCCGTTGGCCCGTGGTCAATCTCGTTCATCAAGTATTGAGGAGGTTCTGGCACAATCCAATGAAATAGCCAATAGGGGAATCAATGAAATTGTTCTTACTGGAGTAAATATTGGGGATTTTGGAATTCAAGAAGATTCCAGAAAGGAATCGTTTTTTGATTTAGTGAAAAAATTGGATCAAGAATCTCTTATTCCCCGTTTAAGAATTTCTTCCATAGAACCCAATTTATTCAGTGCTGAAATGATTGATTATATCGCTCAATCGAAGAAATTTGTTCCCCATTTTCATATTCCTTTACAGTCAGGGTCAAATGCTGTCCTGCGGTTGATGAAAAGAAGATATCAGAGAGAATTGTATGCTCAAAGAGTTGAATTGATTAAAAAACGAATGCCAAATGCCTGTATTGGAGTAGACGTGATCGTTGGGCATCCGGGTGAGACGGAGGAATTATTCTTGGAAACCTTTCATTTTTTAAATGAATTAGATATCTCTTACCTTCATGTTTTTCCCTACTCAGAAAGACCCAATACCTATGCCGTTGATATTCAACCTAAAGTGCAAGATCGAATAAAATCTGAAAGAGTAAAACAATTATTGTCACTTTCCGACAAGAAGAAAAGAGCCTTTTATGAAAGTCAGATTGGTAAACTTGGTCAAGTTCTTTTTGAGGAAAAAGTGGAAAATGGGAAAATGTTGGGATTTTCAGAAAATTATATTGACCAATTATGATCCATTATTGGTCAATACTCTTCAACCCGTACAATACCATTCTTTTGCAGAGAATGGAAATATCTTAGCTTTTTAAGGATTATTAATAATCATATAGGCAATTCCTAAATCGGCACTTTCAGTGGCTGAGGAATTAATTGTGAAATTACTTTCGTTTTTTACTACATGAAGAGTTCCTTGGGGAGTCTGGCCTGTAGGAGTGATAATTATGATGCTTTTGTTTTGGTCGTAAAAACCACCAGAAGGACTTATGGTAATAGAAGTCCCAGTTCCATCAAAATTGACATAACCAGCGGCACTTGGGTAGTAAATTTGTTGCTTAATGGTCCATTTATTTCCATATTTCCGTTACCTCTGATAATAAATAAATCATTTTGGCTATGAAGGCCTAATGTTAAATAGTTATTATTTATGTCACCAGTCTCTACATATCCTATATAGGTTGCATTTCTGTTGCTAAAGGCTTTACCAATTGCCAATAGGTTTTTTCCCCCACTTACCATATTCGGAGCCAAAAAATGGGCTGTTTGATGCCAATTATTAATATTTGCTTTGGTAGATTCAAATATAAAAGAGGCGCCATTTGGTCCATCTCCACCTGGTGAAGAAGCCTTTAAACCGCTTGATTCACCATTATTTACTGCTGTAACCGATAATTTTCCATTTACAGTAGTAGTATCTGCCTTGCCATTGATCAAAGTTTTTAAAGTAGACGAAGTATCTCCCACAATGGATTTTACCTGGGTGTCGGTAAGACCCCCACCACCACCTCCACCAGCCATAGCCACCCAAGCAGAGCCATTATATACTTGGTATTGATGGTCTGTGGAATTGTAGATGGTTAGTCCTTCAGTAGGTGATGCAATGGCATCTCTCTGATCAGTTGTCAATCTTGGTAAAAGAACCCCCTTATTGGTAGATTCCACATCTAAAACAGCATTAGCATTAGCCGGATTCAGCTGATTGCCCAATTTAGTTTGGGATACTCCCCAAAAACTGATAAATAAAAAGTAAATAAAAATTAATTTTTTTTGCATATAAATATAAATTAATGGTTAGATTAACAAAGATAATATAAAAAATGTCTAAAAAAAAATCGAGGTAAAACCTCGATTTTTTTAATTCACAGGATCATTATACTTAATTTACTCGAATAACGACTCATCATGCTGAGATACATCCAATCCTAATCTCTCCTCTTCTTCAGTAACTCTCAATGGAACAATCTTGTCAGTAATAATTAATAATAAATAAGAAACACCGAATGCAAATGCTGAAACCATTACTAGGGCAATTAAATGCTTAACGAATAAAGCAGTTTCACCATAGAATAATCCTTGTTCAACGACAGCACCATTTACTGTACTTGTTGCAAAAACACCTGTCAATAACATTCCCATCATTCCACCTACACCATGACAAGGGAACACATCCAATGAATCATCTAAATTTGATTTTGCTCTCCAATGGGCAATAACGTTAGCTACAATCGCAGAGATTGCTCCGATAAAAATAGCTTGTGGAACAGTAACGAAACCAGATGCAGGGGTAATCGCTACAAGTCCTACGACAGCACCAATGGCAAATCCTAATGCAGATACCTTCTTTCCTTTGGTTACATCAAATAATACCCAAGATAGACCTGCTGTGGCTGCTGCAACGTGTGTTACTGCAAATGCAGATACTGCCAAGGTTCCTGCTCCTAAAGAAGATCCAGCATTGAATCCGAACCACCCGAACCATAATAAACCAGTTCCTAATAATACGTATGGGATATTCGCTGGGGGTAATACGTTTGCCTCTTGTACAGACTTTCTTCTTTTTAAATAAAGAGCCCCTGCTAATGCAGCCCAACCAGCAGACATATGTACTACGGTTCCCCCTGCAAAGTCTAAAACTCCTAAGTTGAATAAGAAACCATCTGGGTGCCATGTCCAGTGTGCTAATGGTGCGTATACAACCACGATAAACAATACCATGAATAAAACATAGGCTTTGAAATTAATTCTTTCAGCCAATGCACCGGAGATTAAAGCAGGTGTAATTACTGCAAACTTCATTTGGAAGAAAGCGAATAAGGCGAATGGGATGGTTAGAGCAAAGGTTGTTCCTGAATAATCAAATACACCTTTGAACATGAAGAATGTGGTTGGATCTCCTACCCATCCTCCAATTGAATCTCCGAAGGCTAAAGAGAACCCGAATACTACCCAAATCACAGAAATAACTCCCATAGCAATGAAAGACTGTAACATGGTAGAGATTACATTCTTGTGATTCACCATTCCTCCGTAAAAATAAGCAAGGCCTGGTGTCATTAATAAAACGAGTCCTGATGCTACTAACATCCATGCAGTGTCTCCTGTATCAATACCTTCTGTAACGAATTCTCCAGGAGCAGGACTTAAAATGGCGATTATGGATATTGCCAATAAAATCAGCAAAGGAATCCATGTTGGTTTTTGTGTTGTCATAATCGTATAATTTAAATTTCCTAAATGAGTAAATTAAATAGTTATTAATATGAATAAATGAAATGAATTCCAAGGGTTGTTTGAGAATTGGTAGGATCTCCTGCGCTATCGATGAAATTGTCTGTTGCATAAGAGTCTAGTCGGATTTCAGGTTTTACTAAGAGATGTCCATTTGCTCCAATAAAATTACCTGTAATAGTAAAGGAATTGACAGAGGTTCCGATTCCATCTGGACCTGTTAGAGCTCTTGCTCCTGAGGTATTGTCGAAATACTCGTAACGTGCTCCGATGCCAAAATTATCGGTGATAGAATAGTTCGTATAAAGGGCAGCTCCACCCCAAGTTTTGTTGCTTCCAATATCACCTCCTCCTTGGTAATCTCCTGAGGCTGATCCGAAGGCGGAATTAAGCCCAATATAATATTTGTCTGTTATTTGATAACCTGTTGTTAGGTCGATAATACTATAGGAACCAGTTGCACCAGGTGCTGATTCATCGGAGACCATTCCATTTAAATAAAGGTTCCATCCATCTGTTGGGGCAACATATAATTGAGAAATTACACCTTTCCCACTATTGTTATCATTGATTCCATCTATATTATTAACTAAACCTAACATAAGAGCGGCGCTTTCAGAAATGGAGAAATCGATTTTAGCTCCAATATGATAAAAAGGGCCATTATTGAATAAGTTGGATAAGGAATAATTGAAATTTGCTGGGGCGTCAATAACCTCATAACCAATATGAGTACCAAACTGACCTACTGTAAAACTTGCTTTTTCTCCTAATCCGAAATTGATATATGCTTGCTTGATGGCTAAGGAAGTAGATGTTACTCCTTCCCCTAAATTAGCAATCACGTTCCCATAATTACCTAAGTCTGCATTCGGACCAAATGCTAAATCAATGACTACTTCAGAATTAGAGGTGGCAGCATAAGACATCTTTGTTTGTACCAATCCCAATGAAAATTGATTACTGTAACGATCAAATGCTCTTTCCATTCCAGAAACACCAAGGTTCGAGCGATCCTTCGGACCGTTAAAATTTGACATAAAATAGGTGTCAACGTACCCAGTTAAACTAAACTTTGAACTGTCGGCTTCAACTTGTGAAAAACCGGTAAACCCTAAAACGGTTAAAATTGCGGTGGTAATTAATCTTTTCATAAAATTGGACTTTTTAAAGTTAAATGCTTGATTATGTAACAAAGATTAGAACTATTTCAATAGCAAACAAATTTTTTAACTATTTTTTTTATTTTTTACAGAAAAAAGTAAAAATTAAGGCAAATTTTAAACCTATTTTTATCTTTTTTGCAAAAAAATTTAAAAAATTGGATTAAAAATAAACTTAATTTTTAAGTATTACAAAAATTTGTAATTGTTGAATTAATAATTTGGAATAAAAAAAAAGCCACACTTTCGTGCAGCTTTTTTTATAATTTCTAGTAAAAATATTATTTACTTCCCATGCAAATAGGCTTTTTTTGCCAATAAGGATTCTTCATCTTCTACATGGTCTGGATCTGGAACACAACAGTCTACAGGACAAACCGCAGCACATTGAGGTTCTTCATGAAATCCAGTACATTCGGTACATTTGTCTGGAACGATATAATAAAATTCGTCGGATACTGGTTCCATATCATCGTTGGCGTCAATAATCGAACCATCCTTAAGCATAACTTCAGTTAATGCAGTTCCACCAGCCCAGGTCCATTCTATCCCACCTTCATATATTGCATTGTTTGGGCATTCTGGTTCACAGGCCCCACAGTTAATACATTCATCTGTAATGATAATTGCCATAATTATTTCTGTTTGCTATTAGTCTACAAAATTAGTCAAGAATTGGTAATTTTGTATCAAAAAATGGAAAAAAAACGAAAATTTTTAGACCTTTGTACTTTCTCAAAAGTTAATTATGCCCAATTCTTTACACAAAGCGAATTTTCTTCAGTTTATAGAACAAGTAAGTCGTTTTTTTGAATCTACATCTAATCAAGAAAAAATTGAACATTTTAAAGAAAAGGCGATTATTGAAAATCCTTGGTTTAGTAAAAATCAAATTGATTTTTCCCTAAAAGCCATTCTCTCCGAGTATTTTAACTTAAATCATTGGGAAAAGTTTTTTAAAAAATATCCAGGGTCAATTAAAAATCAGAAAAAGATAGGTTTAATCTTGCCAGGCAATATTCCAGCTGTAGGGATTCATGATATTTTAATGGTATTGGCCTCTGGTCATTTGGCTAGGATTAAGCCTTCCAGTCAGGATAAAGCCTTAATTGAATTATTTTTATCAATTGCAGAGGCCTCATCCTTGACGGATCAGTTTCAAAAAGTAGATAAGATTTCCTCTGTAGATGCCATTATTGCAACAGGGTCTGATAGTTCGGTTAAAGTCTTTGAATCCTATTTTAAAAATCTACCAAGAATTATCCGGGGTCATCGTTCTTCCCTGGCCATATTTACCGGTAAGGAAGATTCATTGGATTTTCATGAATTAGCGAAGGATATTTTCACTTATTACGGTCTAGGTTGCCGCAATATTAGTAATATATTAATTCCAAATGAATACGATGTAAAGCCTTTATTCGATGTTCTAACCACTTATACAGCTATTTTAGAGAATAATAAATATGTGAATAATTATCAATATCAACGAACTTTACATGTTTTTAATGGAAAAAAACATTATGATTTAGGAAATATTTTAGCAGTGGAAGAACTAAATTTCACAGATGCACCTATTGGTCTTATCAATCTTATTCGATATAATTCCTTCGAAGATGCTATGGAACTTATTCGAATTAATCAGTCATCTATTCAATGTATCGTAAACAAGGTACCAGATTCCAGCATTTCTAATGCTTTTTATTTTGGAAAAGCACAGCAACCTGCATTAGATGATTTTGCGGATTTAATTAATTCTTACGAATTTTTGCTAAATATATAAAATTCAAAAGGCTTCCTACCGCAGCACCAATTCCAGCACCTACTAATACATCAATAGGGTAATGGGCTCCTAAATATATTCTAGAATAACTAATGATAAATGCCCAAATTAACAAGGCAACAGTGGCTTTTTTGTTTTTAAATATATAATGGATTCCAACAGCCAAGCCAAATGAATTGGCAGCATGAGAGGAGCAAAATCCAAACATTCCCCCGCAACCGTTTGGCAAATGAATCCAGGAGCGAAAGGCATCCACATGGCAAGGTCTTAATCTAGCAATCCAGGGTTTTAATAAGGAAGAACAAATCTGATCGGCAAATAAAATTATCAATAATAAATAAATGATTATTTTCCAGTTTTCTCGTGGATTGGACTTTAGGATTTGGTATATAATAAATACGTATAGAGGAATCCAAACGAGTTTTTTAGAGAAAAAAATCATAATTTGATCCAATACAGGAGAATTATGTGAATTTATCCACTCCAATAAGGTATAATCCCACGTTGGAAACATCTTTAAAAATTAAATAAATTTCTTACTCTATGAATGGTTGCTTTGGCAATCTTTTCGGCTTTTCTCTCACCTTCCACTAATTTATCCTCAATGATTTGAGGGTTTTCCAAATAATAATGGAATAATTCTCTTGGTTTTTCAAATTTATCTAGGATCGCCTGATGCAAAGCTTGTTTGGCGTGCCCATATCCAAAGCCTCCCCTTAAATAATTTTCTCGCATCTCATTTATTTGTTCTGGTTGAGCAATTAAGGAATATAATTTAAAGGTAATATCCTGATCAGGATCCTTTGGGTCTTCTAAGGCCGTCGTATCGGTAATGATTTTTTTAATTTGTTTCAACAAATCTTTTTCTGGTAAAAATATATCGATATAATTATTCAAGGATTTAGACATTTTATTTCCGTCTAAACCGGGGATTGTCATGACTTCCTCATTAATTTTTGATTCAGGAATTACAAAAATTTCTGATCCTGCATGTCTATTCACCGCTGATGCAATATCCCTAGTCATTTCCAGGTGTTGCCTTTGGTCTTTCCCCACGGGTACCACATCGGCATCATATAAGACAATATCAGCTGCCTGTAAAACAGGGTAGGTAAATAAACCTGCATTTACATCCGCCAATTTTTCTGATTTATCTTTGAAACTATGTCCGTTTGCTAACATGGGAAATGGTGTGAAACAATTTAAATACCACATTAATTCGGTATGATATGGGGCAAGTTTTGATTGACGATAGAAATAATTTGATTCTGTATCGAATCCAAAGGCTAACCAAGCAGCAGCAATGGATAAAGTATTTTGTTTGATGGTAAGGCCATCTTTTAAACTTGTGAGGGTATGTAAATCGGCTATAAATAAAAAAGATTCGTTTTCTTTTTGTGATGCTTCTTTAACTGCATCTAGTTTTTTGCCTTGATAGTTCAATAGCTGGAATGATGGCTCCCAAAATATTTCCTAAATGGGGTTTTCCAGAGGATTGAATGCCGGTGAGTATACGCATGTTTTATTAATTAAATTGAATTAAATTTGGTTTAAAATTAACTAAAATAATTGAATTTTTGTAACTTAAGTAGTTCATTAAAATCGATTGTCTATGAAATTTAAGGTTTTATTTTTTGGGCTTGTATGGGGATTGATCATTTCATCTTGTTCTCCAAATAGGGCACCTGAAGGTTTTGAAATCCAAGATGGTTTTTCCATGGAATTATTTGCTAGTGAACCTTGGGTAATGGATCCTGTTGATTTAGAATTTAATGAATTAGGAGATCCTTTGGTTTTGGAAATGCCTGGCTATCCATTCGAGGACGCAACCTCTAGGCTTAAAGTATTGTTGGATCAAAATCAGGATGGCCAGATTGATTCTAGTAGGATTATCATGGATAATTTAGGTTTGGCATCTTCTTTTTTGCCAATTAATCAAGGCATATTGGTGGCATCCCCTCCCTATTTATTGTTTCTTCAAGATAAAAATTTAGATTATCAGATTGAAAAAATTGATACTTTAATGGGAGGATTTGCTTTAGAAAATCTTCAACATAATTATAATGGATTAAGTTTTGGTTTAGATGGTTGGATTTATGCTGCCAATGGTGGGAACGATGGTCAACCCTATTGGTGGGGAGAACCAGAAACACAAATTGATTTAAGAGGGCAAGATTTTCGATTTCATTTGAAAAGGCATGAATTGGAGAAATTAGGAGAATCTTCCGGTGGTTTTGGTATGGCCATGGATGAATATGGTCGTATTTTTGAAACTCATAATCTTAATCATATTTCTCATTTAGTTTTTCCAGATCGATATATAAAAAATTATCGTTTAACCAATAGCCAAACCTTAAGCAATATTTCGAATCATGAGGAAAATGGATTGGCAAGAATTTATCCAATTGGGGAACAAGAAGAAAGAGTAAATCACTCGGAACAATCAGGTTATTTTTCTGGTTCTTGCGGCATTACCTATTATGGTGGTGGCAGTTTTGGTGAAAAATATCAAAATACGGTATGGGTGGCAGATGTGGTATTGAATTTAATTCATATAGACAAAATAAAGTCTAATCAATCCAATTTAGAAGCCAGTCGATTATTTGAAAATAAAGATTTTTTAGCTTCGACCGACCGATCTTTTAGGCCAGTAAATATGACTGTTGGTCCGGATGGTTCTGTTTTTGTATTGGATATGCATCGAAAAGTAATTGAACATCCCGAGTGGATTCCTGATGAAATTGAAGAAAATTTGGATATTGAAGCAGGAAAAGATCAAGGAAGGATCTTTGTTATTTCAAATAAAACTAGGAGATTAATTGATTTAGACTTTCAAAATATTGATTATTGTCTTGAATCGATTGCTCATCCGAATCAATGGATAAGAAATCTTGCCCATAGAAAACTTCTGGATTTTTCGTTGGAAGAGCGTCATTACCAAGTTCTTCAAAATTTAGTAATAAATGGAAATGATTTTGGTCAATTACACGCTGCTTGGATTTTAACAGAAAAAAACCAATTTGAAAGAATCAATTTTGAGAAATTACTGTTGCATTCGAATGCTGGAATACGAGAAAATACTCTGAAAATGCTTGAATTAAAAATACAAGACCCTTCCTACGCTTCCTATGTATTCCAATTAATGAATGATCGTTCTTCTCGAGTTCGAATGCAAGCTGTTTTAAGTTTAAGTCAGCTCCCAAAAGAAATGAAATTGTCATTGAAAAAACAATATTTATCCTCCCTTTTGGAATATACCCAAATGGATACCGATCCTTGGCAAATTTCAGCCTTTAGTCTTGCGGCTGCCGATTTTTCAGACCAATTATTTTCTGAACTTTTAAAATTAGACCATTCCAATTTAGAAGCAATTATTAGCTTGACACCTAATTTAAATGATTTTAATTTGGCCCTCTTGGAAATTCAAGAAGCGAATATTACGAATAAATCCAAAGCATTAATTTTAGAAAAAATCGCCAATTATATTCCCAACCAGAACTCAAATTCTTTAGAAGCAAGTTTGATAGGTTTTGAATCAACGAGGGATTTAGGTTTAATTGTTCAGTCAGCTGCCATTAGACAAAGACTTGGTTTGCCAATATCGAAGGAATTTGTCTTCCTGAGTAAAAAGGCCAAAGAAATCGTTTTAGATGCCAAGATTTCAGAAGAAGAAAGATTGAATTATTTGGATTTATTAGGATTCATTCCCTACCAAGAGAAAGCTTCTACCTTGTATGCTTGTTTAAGTAATCAACAACCCTTAAAATTGCAAGAAGCAGCCTTGATGCAATTATCAAAATTCAAAGAAAAGGAAATTGGTTCGGAAATTGTGAAAATTTGGAGAGATTTAAGTCCTATTACCCGTACAAAAGCAAGTGATTTACTCTTGTATATAGATACTCATCACGAAGCACTTCTTTCAGCCTTAGAAAAAGGGGATATTAATATTGGAGAAATGAATTTTGATTTGGAGAGAAGAAGAACTTTATTGTGGTGGACAGACAATAGGCAAATCCAAAAGAGAGCTGCCAAATTATTTTCGGATGCAGGGGTAGTCAACCGAGCGGAGGCAATCGAAAAAATGCGACCATCCTTGGATTTAATCGGAGACCCTCATAAAGGTCAGGAAGTATTTGTCAATATTTGTTCTTCTTGCCATCAATTTAAAAATACAGGCGTAGAGGTAGGCCCGGTGTTGACAGAAATTTCTAGAAAGGCCAAAGCCTCCATCATGACAGAAATTATGGATCCCAACGCCAATGTAGATACCAAGTATATCAACCATATTATTGAAACAATAGGAGGAGGGATTTATTCCGGTATCATCCATCATGAAACAAATACTCAACTAACCTTGATTCAAATAGGCGGGGAAAAAATAATTTTTTCAAAAAACCAAATTAAAAATTTGAAATCAACTGGAAAATCATTGATGATGGAAGGTTTAGAATCCAGTTTATCTCATCAAGAAATGGCCGACTTGTTGGCTTATTTAAGAACTTAATTTCAAGGAAAATCGTATGCAATTTTCACATTTACATAATCATTCTCAATTCTCCCTTTTAGATGGTGCTTCCAACATCGAAGCTATGATTAGAAAGGCCAAGGAAGATAATATGCCAGCTGTAGCAATAACAGATCACGGAAACATGTTTGGGGTATTTCAATTTGTTTCACAAGCTACAAAAAATGGAATTAAACCTATTGTGGGATGTGAATTTTATTTAGTGGAAGATAGGCATCAAAAAAGTTTCACAAAAGATAAAAAGGATAAAAGGTTTCATCAATTATTTTTGGCAAAAAATGCCACAGGGTATCAAAATTTAGTAAAATTATGCTCTTTAGGATATATTGAAGGCATGTATTCAAAATATCCGAGAATTGATAAAGAATTAGTCCTTAAGCATTCTGAGGGCTTGATTGCTACAACTTGTTGTTTTGGTGCAAAGGTTCCACAAATGATACTTAAATCAGGGGAAGAAGAAGCGGAAAAGGAATTTAAATGGTGGTTAGATTTATTCGGAGAGGATTATTATATCGAGGTACAAAATCATGGAATTCCTGAACAACAGATTGTAAATGAAACTTTATTAAAGTTTGCTCAAAAATATCAAGTTAAGGTTATTGCATCGAATGATAGCCATTACCTAGATCAGAAAGATAGTAATGCGCATGATATTTTACTCTGTATTAATACAGGCGAAAAGCAGGCCACTCCTACTTATAAGGATATTGAAGGGGATGAAGAATTAAGAGGAAAGCGATTTGCTTTTTATAATGATCAATTTTATTTCAAGACAACCGAGGAGATGTCTCAATTATGGTCTCATATTCCTCAAGCCATTGATAATACGAATGAGATTGTTGGGAAAGTAGAGACCTTAGAATTAAAAAAGGAGGTAATGCTTCCAAATTTTAAGA
>CAZXZK010000007.1:46211-49547 GCA_964645295.1 uncultured Cytophagales bacterium
CAATTAAATACAATTTGCTATTTGAACGTTTCTTGAATCCTGATAGAAAATCTCTTCCGGATATTGATACGGATTTTGATGATGAAGGAAGGCAGAAAGTCATCGATTATGTGGTAGATAAATATGGGAAAGACCAGGTTGCTCATATTATTACTTATGGTACGATGGCCGCTAAAATGTCGATTAAAGATGTGGCCCGGGTTTTAGATCTTCCTTTATCTGATTCAAATGAATTGGCAAAATTGGTGCCGGATAGACCTAAAATTACCTTAAAGAGAATCTTTTCAGCACCCCTCTCTGGAGAGGGGTCCTTAGCTCAAAAGGAATCTCTACAAGCAGATGAAATAGAAAATGTAAAAAAACTTCGATCTATTCGAGAAGAAAAAAGTTTAAAATCGAAAGTTTTAGAGGAAGCGATCGTTTTGGAAGGTTCTGTGAGAGGAACAGGGATACATGCAGCGGGAGTAATTATTGCTCCATCTGATTTAAAAAATATATTACCAGTAGCAACCAATAAGGATGTCAACTTATTAATTACCCAATACGATGGTGGTGTAATTGAGGATGCAGGAGTGATCAAAATGGATTTTCTAGGTTTAAAAACCTTATCTATCCTTAAGGAAGCTGTTCGTTTAGTAGAAAAAAATCATCAAAGAAAAATAGATCTAGATAATTTACCTTTAGATGATTCCAAAACCTATGAACTCTATCAAAAGGCAGAAACGAATGGAACTTTCCAGTTTGAATCCGTGGGAATGCAAAAACATCTAAAAAACTTAAAACCCGATAGATTTTCTGATTTAATTGCCATGAATGCCCTATTTAGGCCAGGGCCTATGGAATATATTCCTAATTATATTGCTAGAAAACATGGTAAAGAATCCATCATTTATGACTTACCAGAAATGGAGGAATATTTGGAGGATACCTATGGGATTACCGTTTACCAAGAGCAGGTAATGCTTCTTTCCCAAAAAATTGGGAATTTTACCAAAGGCGATGCAGATGTCCTGAGAAAAGCCATGGGGAAGAAGATTCGTGAAGTAATTGATAAAATGAAGGGTAAATTTATTGAGGGTGGAAAAGAAAATGGCCATCCGGAAGATAAATTAAATAAAATTTGGACCGACTGGGAAGCATTTGCTCAATATGCTTTTAATAAATCACATTCTACTTGCTATGCCTTTGTGGCCTATCAAACAGGATATTTAAAGGCAAATTATCCGAATGAATTTATGGCTGCAGTTTTATCTAATTCCTTAGGTAATATTGAGAAAATCACCTTCTTTATGGAGGAATGTAAACGAATGAGTATACCTCTACTTGGCCCAGATGTTAATGAATCAGATAAAATGTTTACTGTTACTGAAAACGGAATTCGATTTGGTATGGGTGCCATCAAGGGGGTGGGTGATGCTGCTGTGATTAGTATCCTGGAAGAAAGAAATCAAAATGGACCCTTTCTAGACATTTTTGATTTTGTTACCAGAGTGAATAGCCGAACGGTTAATAAGAAAAATATTGAATCTTTAGCGCTTGCCGGGGCATTAGACAATTTAGGAGAATTTAACCGCGCTCAATATTTCCACGAAGATGAGGATAAGACAAGTTTTATAGAAAAATTAGTCCGATATGGAAATAAGGCATCTGAATCAAAACAGGCTTATGAAATGTCTTTATTTGGAGAAGAAATAATGGATAATACTCTTTCCACGCCTTCTGTTCCATCTATTCCAGAATGGAATATTATTCAAAAATTGAAGTTTGAAAAAGAAGTAGTAGGAGTCTATATATCCGGCCACCCATTAGATGAATACCGATATGAAATCAAAAGCTTTTGTAATTCAAATTTAAAAACCTTAGAATCAAAGAATGGAAGTATTCAAAAAATTGCAGGAATTGTTTCTAAAACGATGATTCGAACCTCGGCAAATGGTAATCAATTCATGATTTTTTCAATGGAAGATTTTCACGATTCTTATGAATTTGCTTTATTTGGAAAAGATTTTATTGAATTTGAACGTTTTATCGCCCAAGATAGACTCATCTTTATTCAAGGTTCTATGCAACCCCGCTTTAGAAATTCTACTGAAATGACCTTCAAAATTCAATCTATTCAATTATTGTCAGAATTGCTGGAAGATAATTCCAATGAACTTAAAATTATGATTAATGCTGAAAAATTAAATTCAGGTTTATTAGAAAAACTAAATTTGGCTTTTGGAGACGGAAAAGGGAACAAAAAATTGGTCGTAGAGGTTATAGATTATGAGGAAAAACTTAGATTGGATTTTTTAGCTAGAAATAAACAAGTAAATATTAATAGAAACCTGTTGAAATCTTTAGAAAAAATTTCCGATATTGAATTCATATTAACTTAAATTTAAATATTATCAAATGGCAAACTATGTAGAGGCAACTGATGCCAATTTTCAAGAATTAATTGGATCTGACACCCCCGTGTTGGTAGACTTTTGGGCTGAATGGTGCGGGCCGTGTAAAATGATCGGACCAGTTGTAGAGGAATTAGCTGGAGATGTAAAAGGTCAAGCTGTAGTAGCTAAAATGAATGTAGATGAAAATTCCGCTGTTCCTGCTTCTTTAGGAATTCGTTCCATTCCAACTTTAATGGTATTTAAGAATGGAGAAATGAAAGAACGTTTAGTTGGTGGAAATATTCCGAAATCGGTTCTATCTGAAGCATTATTGAAGCATGTTTAATTGAAAATTGAAGATTGAAAAGGGAAGAGTGAAGACTTCTCTTCCCTCCTCACTCCCACCTCTTGCCTCTTCACTATGAAAAAACTACCTTTTCACTTTAAAATATTAATCGGTCTTGGCCTAGGAATACTTTGGGCTATTTTAGGGAGTTTTTTAGGCTTTAGCCAATTTACCACTGATTATATTCTCCCCTTTGGAAATATCTTTATCTCCTTATTGAAAATGATTGCCATTCCACTGGTTTTATTTTCTGTCATTGGCGGAGTCACTGGTTTGTCGGATTTAAGTTCTCTCGGTAGAATGGGTTTAAAAACCATTTCAATTTATATTTTTACCACAATCCTAGCTGTAACACTTGGTTTATTTTTGGTGAATTTATTTAAGCCAGGTGAAACAGGTGACCTTCAACAGCGAAAAATAAATCGTATTTCTTATGAACTTTGGGTAACAAAAAATAATCAGGTTGATTTTTTAGATGATCGATTTATAATGAATAAACCGGAAAATGCGATTCTAAAGCAGCAAGCATTGAAGAAATTAAGTTTAGACGACCATTCAGAATTTGTAAAATCAAATCAAGAAGTTGTAAGCGTAAATGCAAAACCACTATCTTGG
>CAZXZK010000008.1:0-26588 GCA_964645295.1 uncultured Cytophagales bacterium
TTTAAAAAAATCTATATTAACACCCTTTTATCATCACGTCAAAGAACTTGCAAAACTCGAATTATTCTATTACTAAAAAAACCGTTGTTTTACTGTGGTTTAGGCCAATGCTTTCATGGACCTCTCCAAATCGGAATGCAAAGTTGAACTTTTTTCTGAGATATTCCAAATATGTTTTAAAAAAAAATTGAAGAAATTTCTAAATGCTTGAAAATCAAGTCCGTTTTTTGTAAATTTTCATATAAATTTTTATCAATATGAAAACCAAACTTGTAAAAATCCTAATTCTCCTAATTTTATTCTCAAGTTTTTCCTATGCCCAAGAAATGAAAGGCATTTGTCTCGGTCTTCCAAAAAATGAAAACTTAGAAAAATTCAAAAACTTTATCGATCAAGAATTCGTTAGCAGACAAATAAATCTCGTCATCCTCCGTGTAGGATATTCCTATCAATTCCAATCCCACCCCGAATTAGCCGCCAATAATGCTTGGTCTAAATCCCAAATTCAAGACCTTGTGCAATATGGAAAATCAAGAGGTATCAAAATGATCCCCCTGATTAATATGTTCGGACACCAATCTAATGGAACCAGCCTCAACCC
The DNA here is from genome assembly GCA_964645295.1 of uncultured Cytophagales bacterium. Taxonomy (GTDB): domain Bacteria; phylum Bacteroidota; class Bacteroidia; order Cytophagales; family Spirosomataceae; genus CAZVFE01. The sequence goes on from CAZXZK010000008.1 coordinate 602, forward strand.
CTTACTAAGCCACTATCCAGAATTTGATGAAACCCCCTCCATCCAATTACCAGATGTTTATCAATGGCCCAATAAAGATGAACTCTATTGCAAATCTTATTGCCCGCTACACCCCAATGTCCATGATATAACCTTTGACCTAATCGATGAAATCCTAGATGCCTTTCAATCCGATACCTTCCATGCTGGAATGGACGAAGTTTTTTACATAGGCCACGATGATTGCATCCGTTGTAAAGGAAAAGATCGCTCCATCCTATTCGCAGAGGAAGTCAACCGAATTTATTCCCACCTTGAAAAAAAGAACCAAAACCTAATGATTTGGGGTGATCGCCTGCTCGATGGGAAAGCCACCGGCCTAGGTATGTGGGAAGCCTCTGAAAATGACACCCACCGCTCCATTGACCTTATTAATAAAAATGTTATCATTACGGATTGGCATTATGATAGCGAACCAAAAACCTTTGAACTCCTTATTGATAAAGGATATAAAGTCATTACCTGCCCATGGAATAAAGCAGATGTGGCAGCAGCTCAATGGAAAAATTATGCCAATTATCCAGATCCAAAAAATAATTATTTAGGTTTGATGCAAACAATTTGGACATCTACCGAAGAATTTATGGAGGTTATGAAAGATCCGAGCCTGGAAAAAGGTCGTGCAAGAGGTACTGTTGATTGCTTTAAAACTCTTTCAATCCTTTGGTGATTTAAAAATAAATTAATAATTTTATAAAAATTAACCACTGATAAAATGAACCCCTTCTTTGTTAGTTTAGGAAGATTCCTCATTTTCATACTATTTTCTCCCTACCTATATGCACAAATCAAAATTTCTGATTTAGGTAACGGGACACCCCACCCATCAGCCATTTTGGAATTAGAATCTTCACAAAAAAATAAAGTCTTTGTCCTTCCAAGACTTTCCGAGACTGAAAGAAGAAATATTCCTTATAAAGTCAATGGGCTCATGGTCTTCGACAACACCCTTAATGATATATATATTTATCATGAAAATGAATGGTATCCAGCTGTTGAAAATCGCATCATTCTTTCGAATGAATTCGGCCTGATAGATGAAAATGATAATATGGTTTTTTCAGGAGATAGTACCCTAACTAAGGCCACCACGGGAAGAGCCAATATGGGATTTGGATTTGAATCCCTAAAAAATACCCTGACGGGGGAATCAAACTTAGGAATAGGCGTAAGATCCTTAACCAATAATTTACATGGCTCAGACAATATCGCAATCGGCCATGACTCTCAAAAAAATAATCTTTCAGGAAATAAAAATATTTCCATAGGTTTTGAATCACTATTTAATAACCGAAGTGGAAATAATAATATTGCACTTGGAAATTTTGCTATTCAAGGTTCTGGGAATGATATTGGAAGTGATAATATTGGTCTAGGACACCAAGCTTTGTATAAATTAAAAACAGGTTATGAAAATATTGCCGTAGGAACCAGGGCTTTAGGCTCTCTCACCACTGGTTATCAAAATATTGCCATCGGCATAGAGTGCTTAACCAATATTGAGGAGGGAAATAGAAATACGGCCGTCGGTCATCAATCCATGTTCAATGCCCAACCTATCAAATTGGTCAATTGTACCGATGCTCCTAGTCTTAACACTGCCTATGGAGCCTATTCCCTTTATTCCAATGAAATAGGAAAGAATAATGTGGCCATTGGGGAATCAGCTTTGCATGCTGCCGTTCGTCCACATAATAATGTGGCTATTGGAAGTAAAGCCGCTTACCGCTTTAATAATGGGTATACCATTTCAAATGGAGAAAAAAATACGATAATTGGAACCTATGCGGCGCCAAATGTGAGCTTCGGAGAAAGTTTTTCCCATAATATCGTTCTAGGCGATTCTGCCGCTACTAATCTCGGATATGGAGAAAATAATATTATAATAGCCAATTCTTTGGGCTTAGTCGGACAAACCGATGAAATTAATGAAGATGAATTAATTGGAGTAAATAATCAGTTGGTGATTGGAAATTCGATTTTTCTTCACAATATCCACGAGCGAAACAATAGCATCCTAAGTCTTAATACACGGTATTTTTCAGGGAATTATCAATTAGAAGTGAATGGAGATTTACATTATTTGATGTCCTTCACCCTCTCAGACCAGCGATTGAAAACCAATATTCGACCCTTAAAATATGGATTGAAAATTTTACGATTATTAAATCCCGTTTCCTATCATTTAAAAGAGGATATTCCCAACTTTCAAACAGATAATTACCTGCATTATGGTTTTATTGCACAAGAACTTAGTACCATTATTCCTGAACTTGTTTTAAAAGAAAAAACAGACCAGGATTTTCAAGCCGTAAATTATTACGAAATGATTCCAGTATTGATTCAATCCTTAAAAGAAATTCATAGTGAAATAGAATCTATAAAAAAAACACTTAAAGCAAAAACCAATGAAAAATAAATTAATCCTACTTATTTTGGTCTTAGTTGGTTTTCAATGGAGCTTATTGAGTCAGGTTAAAATCTCTGATCTAAATTCTTCGGTTGCCAACCCCTCAGCCTTATTAGAATTGGAATCTAGAACAAAAGGTTTTTTATTCCCAGAAATCAACCTTGCTGACACTAATTTAATCCCCTCTCCTGCTAACCATTTAATCGTCTATGATAGCAGCCAAAACCAATTATTATTTCGAAATTATCTAGGAGAAAATAGGACTAATTGGTCAACATTAGGCTCATTCAAAAGAACCTTACCCAATTTGTTTCACACGTATTCGGGTAATTTAATGTTTAGCCTTCGTCCTACTAGTTTAGGAAATAGTGCCTCTTCTACCCCTGCATTTTTCATTGGAATTCAAACTGGAGGAAATGGTTTTAGTAGAATTCTGGATTTTGGTGGAAGTTTTTCTATCGGTTATAAAGGGTCAAGCGGTATAAGGGGTGATCAATATTTTCAACAGTTTATTTCCATTGGACGAGAAGCCTCTTTATCAAATGGAAGTGGTTTAACCTCCAACATGAGTATTGGGAATTATTCAAGCCAGAACATCTATCAAGGGGGTGGTAATTTAATTATTGGCCATGAGGCAAATAGATTTGGAGGAAATAATGATAATTTGGCTTATCCGTATAATATTGCCATTGGTTATAGAACCTTATATAATTCAAATGGTCGTAATAATACCCTTATTGGAAACCATATTTTGGAGAATGAATCTAATGGTAGCCAAAATATTATCGTGGGGCATTATGGTTTGTATCAACATCAAAGAAATGACAATAATTTAGGTATTGGGTATGAGGTCCTGAGAAATTCTATCTCAGGAGCAAAAAACTTGGCCTTAGGATATAGAGCAATGTATAGCCTGACCTCTGGTTTCAATAATTTAGCATTGGGATATGAAAGCCTTTTTGGAGATGGTACTAGTCGGTATGAGATTGCTATAGGAAATTTTACTTTGGGAAGACTTAATCAAGATCAAAATTCTAGTTTCAATCATTCTAATATAGCTATAGGCGATTCGAGTTTACCTAATTTATTGTTTGGGACAAAAAATATTGGTATTGGAGCCAATGCAGGGAAAAATCTTAGCCAAGGAAATGGAAATATCATCATCGGAAACGAATCAGAATTTCTAAATTCAGGTGGAGATAATCAATTAAGTTTTGGAAAGGGTGGGTTAATTGCTACCAATATTTATGGAGCAAGCAACGAAAATAAAACCCTTTCTTTGGGTTATTTTGGTAGTTTTGCGAGTGGTGCCCAAACCAATTTTTATGTTAATGGGGCGGTAAGGACAAATACTGTCGCTGCTGGTTCTTCCGATATTCGATTAAAAAAGGATATCGTAACCTTTCAATCAAAAAACCAAGCCATCCTCAATCTTCGTCCGGTTAGCTATGAATGGAAAAATACGGAATATACCCAAAAAGATAATTTGGTGCATTTAGGACTTATCGCTCAAATGGTGGAAAAAGAATTGCCTGAAGCTGTAAAAACAGCAGAGGATGCCATTCAAACAAAAAGTATCCATTACGATGCCTTGATAGCCGCTTTAATAGAGGCCATTCAGGCAGAATACCGAGAATATTTTAAATTGAAAAAGGAAATCGATGAAACTAACTGAAATGAAAAAAATCTTATTCCTCTTATTCTTTTTATCTAGCTACATGGTTTCTTGGGGACAAATCATTTTTGGGGAAAATCAAGAAATAAGAAATCCTTCAGCCATCATCCAATTTAATTCTTCCTTAAAAGGTGTTTTATTATCTCAAATTGGGGCGAGTGATACGAATTTAATCCAAAATCCGATTGGAGGAATGATGGTGATTGATAGTACCAACCACCGGATTTATTATTATCGCAATAATATTGGTTGGAGGAATTTAAATGACCGACAACCTGTAAAAATTTATCCACGGATTTCCGATCAAAACGAGAATTATTATATCGGCCCGACGGATGTAAATTTTTCTAATGACCAAAGAGCTAATATTTTTATGGGACTTATTGAAGCAAATAATAGTAGACAGGGTTCCTATAATATTGGTTTTGGTGACTTTAATTATTCTCATCAATTTTTGGGGAATAGGAATTCTGCCATTGGGTCTTATATATACCAAAATGGGGTCAATGGAGAAGATAATTTAGCTTTGGGTATTTTCATTAGTTATACAATTCTTAACAGCCCAAACAATAGGTTAAGTGGAAATAGAAATTTATTGTTGGCTATTTCTGGTCCTCAAAATTTGAGTACCGGTTCAGATAATTTGGTATTGGGTAATAGAGCGATGCAAAATATTACCACAGGAAATAATAATATAGGAATCGGTGGAGGATTAGAAGGTGTGATTAATGGAAATAATAATATAGGAATTGGTCAAAGTGCTCTTACAGTAAATACCAGTAATTCTCTAGGGGTTGGAAATAATTCTTTATTGAATTTGGGACGCTTAAATACAACGGAAAACAATACTTCCTTCGCAAATTATGATAATTCCTATTTATATAATTCAACTAGTAATCATTCAAATAATAATAATTTATTTTTGGGTTGGACAGTAGCAAGGAATTTTAAATATGGTTCTTATAATATTTTTATTGGGGATTCTGCTGCTGTTAATTTTGATCATGGGGATGGGAATATTGCGATTGGAAAGGAGGCTCTTACAGGGCCAAGTTTTATTGGCAATAAAAATATTCTTATCGGAAGAAAGGCAGGTTCCAATTTACTTTTAGGAGATAATAATATTGCTATTGGAGATTCAGCCCAATTCCCTACCTCCACCTGCCATCAATGCCTTGTTATTGGTAGGATAATTTATGGAAAAAATATTTATACCAATACTGCCCAAATAGGCATCAATACAAATAATCCTGTTTTTACCTTGGATATTAATGGTCACTTATATACTGGCCCTGGAGGCATATTGGCGAGTTCGGATAAACGATTGAAAAGAGATATTCTTCCCCTTGGTAGTCAATTTGAAAATTTAATGCAGCTTCGACCGGTCAAATTTAAATGGAACGAAAAATCTGGAGGGAATACCCAAGAGACTCAATTAGGATTTATTGCTCAGGAAATGGAAGAAATCTACCCCAATATAGTTAGAAGCCCAGAAAATTCCTATAAATCAATTGCTTATTCCGAACTCATTCCTGTTATGGTAAAATCACTACAAGAATTAGACCAAATGGTTCAGGATTTGAAAAAAGACCTTAATAAAAAATAAAAAGACCAACCACATGAAAATAGTGATTAAAATTATTCCCCTCTTCTTGGCGGTTATTTTATTTCAACCATTGCAAGGACAAAATACATCCGGACAAGCCCTGGGTTTAGTGGATCAACAAGATAATTTTATTTTTCCTCAGGATTCGGTATTAACTAAAATCACTACTGGAAATGGAAATATTGGGCTAGGAAAAAGAGCCTTATATTCAAATACCAGTGGAAATAGAAATATAGGAATAGGGCAAAATAGTTTGTATAAAAATCTTTCAGGTTCAGACAATACGGCCATCGGTAATTATTCCCAATATGAAAATATTCAAGGGAATCGAAATGTCAGTATGGGATATGAATCTTTGTATAATAACCGAACAGGTACGGGAAATATTGCTTTGGGAAATTTTGCTTTAAGAGGATCTGGAACTGATATAGGAGATTTTAATATTGGAATAGGCTATGAAGCCATGAAGTCTTTGGGTAAGGGTGATGAAAATGTGGCTATTGGAGTGGCTGCTTTAAAGTATATAAGTATTGGCTCTAGAAATACGGCCATTGGGAAAGAAGCAGGGGTAAATTTAGGGCCAGGAAGTGACAATACGCTCATTGGATACCAGGCCATGTTTAATTCCCGTACAATTACTATTAATGAAAACTGTTTCCAAGGTGCGGGTATTAATAATGTTATTGGTACAAGAGCCTTGTACGGTAATTATATTGGTAGTGGCAATTTGGTAATTGGGGAGGAAAGTATTTATTCTGCAAAAAATCCGAATAGTAATTTGGTTATTGGGCATTTCTCTTTGAGGAATTACGATAATAAATACAATAACGCAACAGGGTATAAAAATACCATAATTGGAAATCAGGTAGGAAATCGGATAATTACTGGAGATTTTCATAATAATATCATCATCGGGGATTCGGCAGCTACAAATATGGTCGGAGGAACCAATAATATCATCATTGCCAATCATAAAGGATTAATTGGAAGTAATTCGGTCATTGACGTAGTCAACGGAGAAACCATTCATAATCAATTAATGATTGGTAGCAGCATCTTTATCCACCGTGTATATGACCGGGAGAATGCAACAATGACCTTGGCAAAAAGAAATGTAACCAATTCATCGAATGCCTTGGAGGTTAATGGAAATATCAAAACCTTCGAATATAGAACTACCTCTGATATGCGTCTAAAAACGAATATTAAACCAATCGGATACGGATTAAAAGAATTGAATCAATTAAGAATGGTTCGATATGATTGGAAAAATGAGGATAAAAATTTTAAAAGGGATACCTTTAAACATTATGGATTAATTGCTCAGGAAACCCAAGAAATTATACCAGAATTAATAGTGGAAGGAGAGCATGCAGAAGATTATTTATCCATAAAATACTTGGAATTAGTCCCGGTGCTGATTCAGTCCATTAAAGAATTACAAGTTAAAATTGAAGAATTAAAAAAGACCCGACCATGAAAGGCATTCGATCCCTCCTATTCATTTTTTCTCTCTTACTATTGTATCCTAGTATAGCCCAAAATACAAAAGATACCTTAAGAATTTATGATCAAAATGAATTGATTTATGTAGGGAATCCACCTCAAACATTTGGGGATAGATCTTTGGGAAAAATGATTTCTATTGGGAAATACAGTCCAAATGCTAATTTAGGAGGAGCATCCGGATTAGGAATATTTGTAAAAATTGGTCATTATGCTGCAGAATATAATTCAAATCAGAATTATTCCAATCAGAATCTTTACATTGGCTATGAGGCTAATAGAGATTTTGGGGATTCTTATTATAGTTACCATACAGCAATTGGAAATTTTTCTAATTATCTAAATAGGGGTGGGGGTAGCAATTTCTCTATGGGTTATAAAAGTCAATTTAATCGTGGTTTAGGAAATTCCGTTGGCATAGGAGACTCCGCTATCTTTAATAATCAGTTTGGAAATGTCTTGGGAATTGGCCGACGAAATTTTAGGAATTCTTCTTGTAGTTCATGTATTGGAATAGGCATCGGCGTAATGGAAAATTTAGATCCAAATTCAACGACCAATCGCCTAAATAGTGGCATTGGCTATCATGCCTTAAATCAACTTTATAGTGGTAATTTTAATTTTGCTTTTGGCTCTAATGCTTTATTTAATTTATATTCTGGAAATTCAAATTGGAGTTTTGGAACAAATAGCCTGGATAATTTATACGAAGGATTAGAAAATCTTGCCATAGGAAATTATTCATTGACAAGCCTCACAATTACATCAAATAATAATATTGCCATGGGGGATTCTAGTTTATTTTATCTTAGCCAAGGATCCAAAAATATTGGAATAGGTTCAAAATCTGGGAAGAATTTTCGAAATGGTACTGGGAATATTTCTATTGGAATTAACAATGATTTTCAATCGAGTACCGGATCAGATCAATTGAGCCTTGGCAATTCCTTTTTTGGAAAAAATATCAATTCAACTGGAAATGCAATTTTTGAATTAAGAAACCTAAGTTCTTTATCCGCTTCTAGCAATTTAGATTTTAGAGTAAATGGCCCTGTTTTTTATTCTGGAACAATAAGTTCTAGTTCAGATAAACGATTGAAAGAAAAAATTCGTCCACTTTCCACTAATCTCGAGAAGGTCCTTCAACTAGACCCTGTTCAATTTAATTGGGATAAAACCAAGATTCCTGGAGCTGATAATTCCATCCATTTAGGATTATTGGCCCAAATGGTTGAGGAGGTCTTCCCTGATTTAGTAAACGCTGCCCAAGATTCTATCCAAACTAAATCAATTGATTACCAGGGATTAATTGCGATCCTGACTGAGGTCTTACAAGCACAAATAAAGCAATATGAATCTTTAAAAAAATGATGATGAATAAGAAAATACCTTTTATCTTTTTGTTGCTTTTATTTTCAATAGCACAACCTTGGAAAACATATTCCCAAGGATTTCCAAGCCTTACCGATAACCGAAATAATACGAAAATTTTTAATACAAGGTCTTTTTCACCCACTGGAATTGGGAATTTGGTTTTTGGCCCAAACTACAATAATGTTGGCCCATTTACTAATTTAGCTGGTTCGTATAATATTAATATTGGTCTAAGTTTTACTCTTCAAGATTTTGAGAGAGGAAATCGAAATATTGCTTTGTTGGATGGTGCAGGGTATTTGCAAAATGGAAATGATAATATTGCCATAGGTTCTCCAACCTTTGGCACTGGAAATCTATACAAAAACCGAAATATTGGTTTAGTAACTCGTTCTTTAGAATCTTTGCTTTCTGGGGAAGATAATATTGCTATAGGTAATACTTCACTAGGTAAATTACAAAATGGATCGAATAATATATCCTTTTTGGGAAGTTTTAATGCTCTGATTGAAGGAACCAATAATATTGGATTGGGTAATGGGTTAAATTTTTTAAAAAACGGGCAAAATAATATCGGAATTGGGAATTCGAACTTCCAACATAATCCCGGTCTAGGAAATTTTTCAGGTAATATCGGGTTGGGAGCCTATTTTACAGATTTTAATTTTAATAAACGCAATTCGTCGTTTAATGGTACTGGAAATTATAATATTTTTATTGGAAATAATTTGGCCTTCCGATACGAATATGGGGACAATAATATTTTGATTGGAGAATTGCTTGGAACTCAATATAGTTCTATAAGTACTAATACTAATTTAATCACTACCTTAGATGATGGATTTAAATCAGGAGAAGGGAATATCATTCTTGGGAATAAGGCCTTTCAGAATTTCAATCGGGGGAATAATAATATCGCGATTGGAGATTCTGTTGGGTATAATTTAGATGGTGAAGGACATGATGATAATATTATCATTGGAAATAAAGCCACTTTTGCCAGCACGAGCTGTTCAAGTTGTTTAGTGATCGGTAATAAAATCTTTGGTAAGTATATTTATTCGGATACTCTAAAATTGGGTTTTGGGCGGACCAACCCCACAGCGACCCTTGATATCAACGGAGTATTATATGCTACTTCCTATTCCAATAGTTCGGATATTCGACTTAAAAAGAATGTCGAAGAAATGCAAGGTGCCATTGAATTGGTGAAGGTATTAAAGCCTGTGTCTTTCCATTGGAAAAAATCAACAGGAAACCCTTCAGAAAAAATAAATTATGGATTTATAGCTCAGGACATCGAGAAAATCGATTCAAATTTAGTTCGAACAGATGAGGATGGCTATAAATCGGTGGTTTACCAAGAAATTATTCCTATTTTATTACAGGCTGCTAAGGAGTTGAATCAAAAATTAGATGAATTAAGTCGATAAAAAGGGATATCGATAATCATTTACGGGATTTAAAACATCTTTGACCGCCCTAGGGCTTGTCCATCGTAATAAATTCAAGTAAGAACCAGCTTTATCATTGGTACCTGAGGCTCTTGCCCCACCGAATGGTTGTTGTCCTACGATGGCCCCAGTTGGTTTATCATTGATGTATAAATTTCCGGCGGCATGCATGAGCCTATTCATGGCATCTTGAGTAGCATAAACATCATTGGAATAGATGGCACCAGTTAGGGCATAAGGAGAGGTAGCATTTACTAAATCGAGAGTAGAATACCAATTTGAATCTTCATAGACATAAATGGAAAGGACAGGGCCAAAAATTTCCTCTTCCATGGTAATGGAATGGGGGTTTTTAGTTAAGAAAACGGTTGGTTCGATAAAATAACCTTTAGAATCATCAAAATTTCCTCCGGAAATACATTCTACTTGTTGGTCTGCTTTTGCCAAATTAATATAATGGGTAATTTTTGAGAAAGCGCGTTCATCAATAACGGCATTCAAAAAATTCTGGAAATCTTCTGGGGGCCCCATTTTAATCGAATTCAATTCTTTAATGAGTATATCTTTGGTTTCATCCCAAATGGATTTCGGGATATACGCTCTGGAGGCAGCTGAGCATTTTTGACCTTGAAATTCAAAGGCCCCTCTGATTAGGCCAGCCACTAATTCTTTTGGCTTTGCGGAGGGATGAGCCAAGACAAAATCTTTCCCTCCGGTTTCTCCTACGATTCTCGGGTAAGATTTATAGTTGGAAATATTATTCCCAATTTGTTTCCAAATGGTTTGGAAAACGGCGGTAGAACCAGTAAAATGGATGCCAGCAAAATCTGGGTGGTTGAAAACGACCTCACCGGCTTGGGGACCATCTGCAAAAACCAGATTAATAACCCCAGGGGGAAGGCCCGCCTCCTCTAAAATATCCATGATAAGACCTGCTGAATAAATTTGGGTAGGTGCTGGTTTCCAAACAACAACATTTCCCATGATAGCAGCAGAGGTAGGAAGATTACCAGCAATGGCAGTAAAATTAAAAGGAGTTAGGGCATAGACGAACCCTTCTAGGGGTCTATATTCCAAACGATTCCATACACCGGGGGAGGAAACAGGTTGGTCTTTAAAAATTTGTTCTGCAAAATAGACATTATAACGAAGGAAATCGACCCATTCACAGGCAGCATCTATTTCGGCTTGAAAACAATTTTTTCCTTGCCCGAGCATGGTGCGAGCATTAAGATCCATTCGGTATTTGGTAGCCGAAAGATCTGCGGCTTTGAGAAAGATGGCTGCACGTTTTTCAAAAGAAAGCATTTCCCAATCATTTTTGGCAGCTAGAGCAGCATCAATAGCAGCGGAAACCGTTTCCTTAGAACCTTCGTAATAATAGCCGAGGGTATGTTGGTGATCATGAGGACAAGACATTCTCATTTTCTTGGAACCATGAATTTTTTCTCCGCCGATATTCATGGGGATCGTTAATTCAATAGACCGAAGATCTTGGATTTTATTTTGAAGTAATTGTTTTTCTTTTGAGCCAGGCGCATAGTTTAAAACTGTTTCATTCACAGGGTTTGGAACTTGGAAGATAGAAGCCGCCATAATTAATAGTTTGATGATGTTTGGTTAAAATTATGAAAAAAATGATAAAATGTAAACTGCTATTGGAGAGATTGAAACTTCTAGTGAAATTTGGAAATGAAACTAGATTTTAAAAAGGCAAGAAATATTATCCAATATTATTTCTTTTTTGTTTTTGGATTAAAGAAACAGGAGATCCGTGCATTTCGGGATTTAGCTTTAGTTTTATTAGTATGCGTCGGGATATTCAAAGTAGATTCTTACCATTCGGATTTGAAAAGGAGGGAAATTATTCAGACTATCATGCGTGAGCCAGAGGAGCCAGTTTATCAAGAATTAAAAATGGAACTTGAGCATAGGAAAAAAAGCACGAAAATAAAACCCTTTGCGAGGGATACCAGCTATAAGAGGAAACGGGCACATTTAATCAATATTAATCAAGCGGATTCATTGGAATGGATAAGCATGCCAGGAATTGGTCCGGCCTTTGCAAAGCGAATTATGGCATTTCGAGAGCGATTAGGAGGATTTTATTCCATTGACCAATTAAAGGAGGTATATGGACTGGATAGCCTTTGGGTGGAGGAAAACAGTCAGTATTTAAAATTAGGTGAAGGAATCTATCGAAAGATTGTGGTTAACCAGGCGGATTGGAAGGGATTTCAACATCCTTACATACCTTATAATCAGATTAATTTGGTTCTAAATTACCGCAAACATCATGGATCCTTTAATTCTTATGAGGATTTCAAAAAGATTCGCTTATTGGATACTACCTTATGGGAAAGAGGGAAAAGGTATTTGAGTTTTGAATAAAAATTAATTTTGAAATTAAAAATTAATCTCGTATCTTTGCAAGCCATTTTCGACTCTACATCTATGAGTCTAAATGAAAAAGTTTCCGAAACACTATTCTTTTTCGTAGGAGGATAAGCAAAGGGGAATTTTTCAGGATTCTACGAGGCCTAGCATCACCCATGATGCTTTTAAAGAATTAATGGTTTAACAAAATAAACAATTAAAGCCTTGAGTAACATCACTTCAACTGGTCGACATAGTTTTGCGAAATCGCATTCCGTGTTAGACTATCCGGATTTTTTGGATATCCAATTAAAGTCCTTTCAAGATTTTTTTCAGTTAGAAACGCCGGCAGACAGCAGAACTGACGAGGGGTTGTTTAAAGTATTTGCGGAGAATTTCCCTATTTCGGATTCTCGTGAAAACTTTGTTTTATCCTTTGTCGATTATTCGGTAGATCCTCCAAAATACTCTGTTGATGAGTGTATTGATAGAGGATTAACGTATTCCGTTCCTTTAAAGGCTAAATTACGTTTAGATTGTAATTTTGCGGATCACGAGGATTTTGAAACCATTGAGCAGGAGGTATTTTTAGGAAATATTCCATACATGACGGAAAGGGGTTCTTTCATCATCAATGGTGCTGAAAGAGTTATCGTTTCCCAGCTTCATCGTTCACCGGGTGTATTTTTTGCGCAGTCTAAGCATACGAATGGAACAAAATTATATTCAGCAAGAATTATCCCTTTCAAGGGTTCTTGGATTGAATTTGCTACAGACGTGAATAATGTCATGTATGCCTATATTGACCGTAAGAAAAAGTTCCCTGTGACGGTATTATTAAGAGCAATTGGATATGGCAATGATAAGGATATTTTAGATTTATTTGGCTTAGCGGAGGAGATAAAAGTAGATAAAAAAGTTACGAAATCAATCATTGGAAGAAGATTAGCTGCGAGAGTTTTAAAGACTTGGCAGGAAGACTTTGTGGATGAGGATACGGGAGAAGTGGTATCTATCGATCGAAATGAAATATTAATCGAGCGTGATACGATTATTACGGAAGCGGAGGTTGAGACCATTATGGAATCGGGTTCTGAGACGATTATCTTACACAGAGATGATGTAAACATCACTGATTACAATATTATCTATAATACATTACAAAAAGATACTTCCAATTCGGAGAAAGAGGCGGTAGAGGTAATTTATAAGCAGTTGAGAAATACAGAAGCTCCGGATGAGCAAACTGCCAGAGATATTATTCAAAATTTATTCTTCTCTGATAAGCGTTATGATTTAGGGGAAGTTGGGCGATACAGAATTAATAAGAAATTAGGTTTAGAAATTGATTCTGAAACAAAGGTATTAACGAAGGAAGATATTATTTCTATCGTAAAATATTTAATTGGATTAATCAATTCAAGAGCGGTAGTAGATGATATAGACCATTTATCGAATAGACGTGTAAGAACGGTTGGGGAGCAGTTATATACCCAGTTTGGAGTAGGATTAGCGAGAATGGCTCGTACCATTAAGGAAAGAATGAATGTGAGGGATAATGAGGATTTCAAACCAGTTGATTTAATCAATGCGAGAACCTTATCTTCGGTTATCAATTCATTCTTTGGAACAAACCAACTTTCTCAGTTTATGGATCAAACAAATCCATTGGCAGAGATTACGAATAAGAGAAGAATGTCGGCATTGGGTCCAGGAGGTCTTTCCAGAGAAAGAGCAGGTTTTGAGGTGCGTGACGTTCACTATACCCACTATGGTAGACTTTGTCCGATTGAGACTCCAGAAGGGCCGAATATTGGTTTGATTTCTTCTTTATGTGTTCATGCAAAAGTGAACAAAATGGGATTCATTGAAACTCCCTATCGTAAAGTAGATGCTGGAAAAGTGACGGAAAACTCAGAAATTGAATATTTAACAGCAGAAGAGGAAGATGGTGTAAACATCATTCAGGCGAATGCTCCCTTAGATATCAAAACGGGTAAATTTTTAAAAGAGCGAGTTAAGGCAAGGTTTGAAGGTGATTTCCCATTGGTAACACCGGAAGAGGCTACTTATATGGACGTTGCTCCGAACCAGATTGTGTCTGTAGCGGCATCGATGATTCCATTCTTGGAGCACGATGATGCAAACCGTGCATTGATGGGCTCGAACATGCAGCGCCAGGCAGTACCTTTATTAAATCCGGAGGCCCCAATTGTTGGTACTGGTTTAGAGCATCGTGTAGCGATTGACTCCAGAACTTTAGTTGTTGCTGAGGGAGAAGGAGAGGTTTTAGAGGTGGATGCTAAGAAGATTGTTATTAAATACAATCAGACAGAAGATGAGGCTGTGACAACCTTTAATTCGGCTGTTAAGACTTATGAATTAATTAAGTTTAGAAGAACGAATCAGGATACAACGATTAACCTTAAGCCAATTGTCAAGAAAGGCGAAAAAGTTTCGAAAAACCAGGCACTTTGTGAAGGTTATGCTACTCAACAAGGAGAATTAGCCCTTGGTAGAAATATGAAGGTTGCTTTCATGCCATGGCAAGGATACAATTTTGAGGATGCAATTGTAATCTCTGAAAAAGTAGTTCGTGAGGATATCTTCACTTCTATTCATATTGAAGAATTCGAATTAGAGGTAAGAGATACCAAACGTGGGGAGGAAGAATTAACTTCTGAAATTCCAAACGTATCGGAAGAGGCGGTAAAGAACTTGGATGAAAACGGTATTATCCGTGTAGGATCTGAGGTGAAGGAAGGGGATATTTTAATTGGAAAGATTACTCCAAAAGGAGAATCCGATCCAACTCCAGAGGAAAAATTATTGAGAGCCATCTTCGGTGATAAAGCAGGCGATGTGAAAGATGCGTCTAAGAAAGCTTCTCCATCATTAAAAGGAGTGGTTATAGACACCAAATTATTCTCTCGTCCGAAAAAAGACAAAGAGGAAAGAGATAAAGCCAAAGCTGAATTGAAAAATTTAATGAAGCAATACAGCCAAGATCTATTAGAATTAAAAAAGATCATGGTTGAAAAGACGGTAAAATTATTATCTGGAAAAACTTCCAAGGGAATCAACCATAAATTTGGTGCTACTATTGTGGAGGCGGGAGTTAAATTCTCTGCTAAGAACATCGAAGAATTATTATTCCCAGAGAAGAATCTATACAGAGATGAATCTACGTATGCTGTCCCTGAAGAGGCAAATTTAATTGCTGATTTAATGTTGGAGAATTCTACTTCCGACGAAAAGACGAATAAATTATTAGTAAGCTTAGTAAAAAATTACAATGTTCGTAGAAACGAGATTGCCGGTCGATTCAAGAGAGAAAGATTTGCTATTGAAGTAGGAGACGAATTACCAGCAGGGATTGTCAAATTAGCTAAGGTATATATTGCTAAAAAGCGTAAGTTGAAGGTAGGAGATAAGATGGCGGGTCGTCACGGAAACAAGGGGGTAGTTGCCCGTATTGTACGTGAAGAGGATATGCCATTTTTAGAAGATGGAACACCGGTTGATATTGTATTGAATCCACTTGGGGTACCATCTCGAATGAATATCGGACAAATTTATGAAACTGTTTTGGCTTGGGCCGGACAAAAATTAGGTAAGCGATATGCAACACCGATTTTTGATGGAGCAACGGAAGCAGAGGTCGCGGCAGAATTAAAAGCTGCCAATTTACCTGAATGGGGTAGAACCTATCTATATAATGGCTTGACGGGAGAGCGTTTTGATCAACCGGTGACAGTGGGTATCATCTATATGTTGAAACTAGGTCACTTGGTAGACGACAAAATGCACGCTCGTTCAATTGGTCCATACTCATTAATTACGCAACAACCATTGGGTGGTAAGGCTCAATTTGGTGGTCAGCGTTTTGGTGAGATGGAGGTATGGGCTTTAGAGGCCTTTGGAGCATCTCATATTTTACAGGAAATTTTAACCGTAAAATCAGATGACGTAATTGGTAGGGCGAAAGCTTATGAAGCCATTGTAAAAGGTGATAATTTACCTAAACCAAATATTCCAGAGTCTTTCAATGTATTGATTCATGAATTAAGAGGTTTAGCATTAGAAATCACATTAGGATAAAAAGGGAAAATCCCGAATTAATTTTCATTTTCATTAAAAAGATTCGAAAATGTCATTAACTAAGACAAAAAAATTGAACAGCGATTTCCAAAAGGTGACCATTTCCTTGGCATCTCCGGAATCTATTTTAGAAAGTTCAAATGGTGAGGTAACTCAACCAGAAACCATCAATTATAGAACCTACAAGCCTGAAATGGGGGGGTTATTCTGCGAAAGAATTTTCGGTCCGACCAAAGATTGGGAATGCCATTGTGGAAAATATAAAAGAATTCGATATAAGGGTATCATATGTGACCGTTGCGGAGTTGAAGTAACAGAGAAGAAAGTTCGTAGAGAACGTATGGGTCATATTGAATTAGTAGTCCCGGTAGCACATATTTGGTATTTCAGATCATTACCTAACAAAATTGGTTATATGTTAGGATTATCGACGAAGAAATTAGACCAAATTATTTATTACGAAAGATTTGTTGTTATTCAACCGGGGGAATATGCTTCGGAGGGAGAGATTGGAAGTGAGTATATGGATTTCCTAACGGAAAACGAATACCTGGATATTTTAGATAAATTACCGAGGGAAAATCAGCATCTTTCAGATGATGATCCGAATAAATTTATCGCTAAAATGGGTGCAGATGCCTTGAATATGTTGTTATCCCGTATCAATTTAGCCGATTTATCAGCGGAATTAAGACATTCTGCAGACAATGAAACTTCTCAACAAAGAAAAGCGGAGGCATTAAAGCGTCTGAAAGTGGTGGAAGCATTCCGTGAGTCTGAAGGAAGAATCGAGAATCGTCCGGAATGGATGGTCATTAAAATGGTTCCAGTTATTCCACCTGAATTACGTCCTTTAGTACCATTAGATGGAGGTCGTTTTGCAACTTCAGATTTAAATGACTTATACAGAAGAGTGATTATCAGAAATAATCGTTTAAAGAGGCTTATTGAGATTAAGGCTCCAGAGGTTATCTTAAGAAATGAAAAGAGAATGTTGCAAGAGGCGGTGGATAGTTTATTTGATAATTCTAGAAAAGTAAATGCTGTTCGTTCAGAAGGAAATAGAGCGTTAAAATCTCTATCAGATATGTTGAAGGGTAAGCAAGGTCGTTTCCGTCAGAACTTATTAGGTAAGCGTGTGGATTATTCAGGTCGTTCGGTAATTGTCGTTGGCCCGGAATTAAAAATGCACGAATGTGGTTTACCAAAAGATATGGCAGCCGAATTGTTCAAGCCTTTTGTTATCCGTAAATTAATTGAAAGGGGCATTGTAAAGACAGTAAAATCTGCCAAAAAGATTGTAGATCGTAAGGAACCTGTTGTTTGGGATATCTTAGAAAATGTCATGAAAGGACATCCTGTCTTATTGAACCGTGCTCCTACTCTACACCGTTTGGGTATTCAGGCCTTCCAACCTAAATTAATTGAAGGTAAGGCAATCCAATTACACCCATTAACATGTACGGCATTTAATGCTGACTTTGACGGTGACCAGATGGCGGTACACGTACCACTAGGACATGAAGCGGTATTAGAAGCATCCTTATTAATGTTGGCGTCTCATAATATCTTGAATCCTGCCAACGGTGCTCCTATTACGGTGCCATCCCAAGACATGGTTCTTGGTTTATACTATGTAACCAAGGGGAGAAAATCAACAGAGGATCATCCTGTCAAAGGAGAAGGTGGTAAATTCTACGGATTTGAAGAGGTTGTTATTGCTTTAAATGAAGCGAAATTATCAAAGCATGCGAATATTACTGTAAAAGGAAATATCAGAAAAGAAGACGGAACTTTAGAATCCGCAATGATTGAAACAGTTGCTGGAAGAGTCTTATTCAACCAATTTGTGCCAAAGGAAGTTGGCTATATCAATGAATTATTAACCAAGAAAAAATTACAGCAAATTATTGCACAGGTTCACAAGATATGTGGAGTAGCAAGAACTGCTCAATTCTTGGATGATATCAAAGAATTAGGATTCCAGCAAGCCTTTACTGGTGGTCTTTCCATGGGTATTGGAGACATTGCGATTCCAGAAGAAAAAGCTTCATTGGTTAAAAAGGCACAAGAAGATGTTCAGGCCGTTTGGGATAATTACTTTATGGGACTTATTACAGATAATGAGCGTTATAATGCAGTGATTGATATTTGGACGAAGGTTAACTCTAAAATCACGGAGACTTTAATGAAGCAGATGGAAGAGGATAATCAAGGGTTCAATGCTATTTATATGATGATGCACTCTGGTGCCAGGGGTTCAAGAGAGCAGATTCGTCAGTTAGGTGGTATGAGAGGTTTAATGGCGAAACCACAAAAGAATTTACAAGGTTCAGTTGGTGAAATCATTGAAAATCCTATCCTATCTAATTTTAAAGAAGGACTAGACGTATTAGAATACTTTATTTCTACTCACGGTGCTCGTAAGGGATTGGCTGATACGGCCCTTAAAACGGCAGATGCTGGTTACTTAACACGTCGTTTACATGATGTTGCGCAAGATGTAATTGTCAATGAAGATGACTGCGGTACCTTAAGGGGAATTTCCGTATCTGCTTTAAAAGATAATGATGAAATTATCGAGCCACTAGCTGAACGTATCGTTGGTAGAGTTTCCGTTCATGATGTAATTGATCCTATTTCTAACGAGTTAATCGTGGAGTCTGGAGAATTAATTACTGATGAGCTTGCAAATAAGATTGAAGAAACATCAGTTGAAGAGGTGGAAATAAGATCTGTTTTAACTTGCGAAACTAGGGATGGAGTTTGTGCGAAATGTTATGGTAGAAACTTAGCGACTGGTAGAATTGTAGAAAAAGGTGAAGCAGTTGGTGTAATTGCTTCTCAATCTATTGGTGAGCCAGGTACTCAGTTAACTTTACGTACTTTCCACGTTGGGGGTACTGCTCAAAACGTATCTTTAGATGCTACCATCAAAGCAAAATTTGATGGTGTTATCAAATTTGAGGAAGTTCGTTTTGTAGGATCGGTTGATTCTGAAGGAAATGAGGTGAATATCATCATGGGCCGTTCGGGAGAGGTTCAAATTATCAACCCAGAAAATAACCAAATTTTAATGTCGAATAACGTACCTTATGGTTCTTATTTACGAGTGAAAGATGGTCAGAAAATTAAAAAAGGTGATGAAATTTGTGCTTGGGATCCCTATAATGCTGTTATACTATCTGAAGCAGAGGGTAAAGTAAGTTTTGAATCAATCGAAGAAAATATTACTTATAAAGAAGAAGCGGATGAGCAGACAGGATTAAGAGAAAAAGTAATTACTGAATCCAAAGATAAAACAAAGAACCCTTCTGTTGTTATTACAACGAAATCAAAAGAAGAAATTACGTATAACTTGCCAGTCGGCGCTCGTTTAACTATTACTGAGAAGGATTCAGTAAAAGCAGGACAAGTTCTTGCTAAGATTCCAAGAGCAGCAGGTAAGACGAAGGATATTACCGGAGGTCTTCCTAGAGTAACGGAATTATTTGAGGCAAGAAACCCGTCGAACCCAGCCGTAGTAAGTGAAATTGATGGCGTAATTTCATATGGAACAATAAAGAGAGGTAATAGAGAAATCATCGTTACTCCTAAAGAAGGAGAGGCAAGAAAATATCTAGTATCCTTATCTAAATTTATTCTGGTTCAAAACAACGACTTTGTAAAGGCAGGTATGCCATTATCTGATGGGGCTATTACACCAAATGATATCCTGAAAATTAAAGGCCCAACTGCCGTACAAGAATACTTAGTAAATGAAATTCAGGATGTTTACCGTCTACAAGGGGTAAAAATCAATGATAAACACATCGAATGTATCGTTCGTCAAATGATGCAAAAAGTGGAAATTGTTGATGCTGGTGATACTTCCTTCTTAGAAGGACAAAATGTCGATCGTTTTGCATTCCGTGAGGAAAATGATAAGATTTTAGACATGAATGTCATTACAGATGCAGGTGATTCTGATAAATACAAAGCGGGTGCCATTATCTCTGCAAGAGCATTAAGGGATGAAAATTCGAGCTTAAAACGAAGAGATTTGAAGGTGATGAAAGTGAGAGCGGCTAAACCAGCGGTTTCTACTATTAACCTACAAGGTATTACCCAAGCATCATTAGGAACCGAATCTTTTATTTCAGCTGCTTCTTTCCAAGAGACTACTAAGGTCCTTTCTGAAGCTTCAATTAGAGCAAAAGAAGATACCTTAAATGGACTTAAAGAAAATGTAATTGTTGGCCATTTAATACCAGCAGGTACCGGTATTAGAAAATACAATACCTATATTGTAAATTCTGCCGAGGAGCTAAAAGGTTTAGAGGGAACTAAAGAAGAGGTGGTTGAAGAGAAAGCCAAAGTTTCAGCAGAATCTTAACGATGGATTGAATTATATTAAAACCCCTTCCCCGAAGGGGTTTTTTATTTAAGCAAAATTAAAATTATTAATTTATATAAAATGGAAGATCAAAACCCTAAAGACCCGAATCAATTAAATATTGAATTGCCTGAGGAAATTGCAGAGGGAAATTATGTTAACCTTGCTTTTATTGCCCATTCACAATCAGAATTTGTTATGGATTTTATTCGAATTCTTCCGGGAATCGCAAAAGGAAAAGTTAAATCACGGGTCATCATGTCCCCTGATCATGCTCAACGTTTTTTAATGGCTTTAAAAGATAATATTCAAAAATATGAAGAAACTTTTGGTCCGATTTCAGAAATAGATGAATCCAAAGTGAATATTCCCATGAATTATAATGGCCCAATTGGTGAAGCCTGATTTTAGTGAGGAGCGGTAGCCAAACAGAGAAAAGTGAAAAACTAAGGAAAAATTAGTAAATCTTTTGAAAAATCCGCTTTTATAATAAATAATAAAATTGATTTTATGGCTTTATTGAATAAAGAATTTATAACGAATGAAAACCTATTCGACCACCCTGAAAAAATATTACAATTCGGCACAGGCGTACTTTTAAGGGGCCTTTGTGATTATTTTGTTGACAAAGCCAATAGAAATAATATCTTCAATGGAAGAATTGTTGTAGTTAAATCCACCTCTAAAGGAGGAACCAATGAATTTGATGATCAAGATTGTCTTTTTACCCATACCATTCGTGGGATTAAAGATGGAAAAGAAATCAGTGAAAACATCATCAATAGTTCAATTTCTCGGGTAATTTCCCCGGCACAAGATTATCAAACCTATTTAGATTGTGCCACGAATCCTGAAATGCGCATCGTCATTTCCAATACAACAGAAGTAGGAATTCAATATAAAGAGGGTGATAATCTTTTGGAGAATTGCCCAGATTCTTTCCCTTCAAAACTGACTGCCTTTCTTTATACAAGATGGAAACATTTTAATGGATCAAAAGATGCTGGTATGGTTATCATTCCAACAGAATTAATTTTAAATAATGGTTCTTACTTAAAAGAAATTGTTTTAAAAATTGCGAATGAACACCAACTAGAAAATGATTTCATCCAATGGTTAAATACAGCCAATCATTTTTGTGATTCTTTGGTTGATAGAATTGTTCCTGGTAAACCAAATGAAGAAGATTTAAAGAAATTAACGAATCAACTTGGATACGAAGATCATTTACTTATTCAGTCTGAACCATATGCTTTATGGGCCATTCAGGGGAATAATCAAGTGAAAGAAATTCTTTCCTTTTCCCGTATTGATGAGGGAGTCGTCATACAGGAAGATATCGAGATTCATCGTGAATTAAAACTAAGGTTATTGAATGGAACGCATACCTTGACCTGTGGTTTGGCTTATTTACTCGGCTTTAGATTGGTAAAGGACATGATGTCAAATGCCTATTTTTCAAAATTAGTTATGAATTTGATGTTATCTGAACTTGCACCTTCCATTCCTTATAAAGTAGATTCTAAAACATCCGATAGATTTGGTAGGATGGTCTTAGATCGATTTAAAAATCCAAATATTGATCATAAATTAATTGATATCACCGTTCAGTACTCGGCTAAAATGAAAATGAGGAATATTCCTTTATTACATAATTATTATAAAATTTTTGGTTCCCCGCCAGAATTATTCTGCATGGGTTTTGCAGCCTATTTGCAATTTATGCATGGTGTAAAAGAAGAAAATGGACAAATTTATGGTGAATCTAATGGGGAATTTTATCCTATTAGATGCGATAAAGCAGCATTTTTCATGAAAGAATACCAAGATTTTCAATTAGAAAGAATTCTTTCTTATGAAGAACTTTGGGGAACAGATTTAAATCAATTAGAAGGCTTTGCTGATAAGGTGAAAAAATATTTATAAGCTTAAAACAATGAAACCATTTTTAAACGAAGATTTTTTATTGCAAAATGAAACTGCCAAGGTATTATACCATCAATACTCAGCAAATCAACCAATTGTAGACTACCATAATCATTTAATTCCGCAACAAATAGCAGAAGATAAACAATTTGATAATATCACTCAAATTTGGCTTTATGGTGACCATTATAAATGGAGAGCGATGCGTACCCATGGAATTAATGAAAAATACATTACCGGAGACGCAAATGATGAAGAAAAGTTCATGAAATGGGCAGAAACTGTGCCTTATACCATGCGAAATCCTCTTTACCACTGGACTCACCTTGAATTACAGCGGTATTTTGGTGTAACGGAATTATTGAATAAGGAGAGTGCAAAAAGAATTTACGATCATTGTTCTAATTTATTAAAAAAAAAGGAATACTCCGTCAGGAACCTTTTATTAAAAATGAAGGTAAAGGTATTATGTACAACAGATGACCCAACAGATAGCCTAGAATACCATAAGCAAATCAAAGAGAGTGGTTTTGAAATAAAGGTTTTACCTACCTTTCGGCCAGATAAAGCAATGGCAGTAGATTCAGAGGCCGACTTTCTTGAATATCTAGCTAAATTATCCTCCATTTCGGAAATAACGATTCATAAACTAGCAGATTTTAAAAAAGCCATTGCAAAAAGACATGATTTTTTTCATGAAATGGGAGGTCGACTAAGTGATCATGGCTTAGAACAAATTTATGCAGAAGATTATACAGAGGAAGATATTGAACGTATTTTTAACGAATTAATCCAAGGAAATTCCATTTCAGCCCGCGAAAAACTACAATTTAAATCTGCCATGCTTATTTATTTTGCTCATTTAGATCATGCAAAAGGTTGGACCCAACAATTCCATTTAGGAGCCTTGAGAAATAATAATAATCGACTTTTATCAAAGCTTGGCCCTGACACCGGATTCGACTCAATAGGAGATTTTGACCAGGCAAGTTCCTTATCAAAATTTTTAAATAAATTAGATTCTACGGATCAACTTGCAAAAACTATTCTTTATAATTTAAATCCGAGAGATAATGAATTATTTGCCACGATGACAGGTAATTTCCAAGATGGCACCATCCAAGGGAAAATGCAATTTGGCTCAGGTTGGTGGTTCTTAGATCAAAAAGATGGCATGGAAAAACAAATTAATGCCTTATCGAACATGGGTGTCTTGGCTCATTTTGTGGGAATGCTTACAGATTCTAGATCCTTCCTTTCTTTTCCAAGACATGAATATTTTAGGAGAATTTTATGTAATTTGATTGGCCAAGACGTAGAAAATGGAGAACTTCCAGCAGATATGGAATGGTTAGGGAAATTGGTTTCGGATATTTCATATCATAATGCAGCTAAATTTTTTAAATTTTAAAAATGAAAAAATATATCGTGAGTTTCGGGGAGGTAATGGGAAGGTTTAGCCCTCCTGGTTACGAAAGAGTAGTTCAAGCAACCAATATGAATCTTACCTTTGGTGGCGGAGAAGCAAATGTTACTGCCTCTTTAGCCCATTTGGGTGTACCTTCTAAACATGTTACAAAATTTCCAAACAATGACCTGGGGAAGGCAGCAACCGCCTATTTTCAAAAAGTTGGTCTCAATATGGAGCATGTAAACTATGGTGGCGATCGCCTTGGTTTATATTTTACAGAATTTGGTGCGGCCCTAAGACCAACAAAAGTAATTTATGACCGCGCAGATTCTGCTTTTGCTACGATGTCTCCTGATGAATTCGATTGGAATGAGATTTTGAAAGATGCTCAATGGTTTCACTGGACAGGTATCACCCCAGCCATATCACAAGCAGCTGCAGATTCTCTTTTAGCCGCTTTAAAAGTAGCAGAAAAACTAAAAATTACCGTATCGGCAGACGTAAATTACCGTAAAAATCTATGGCAATATGGAAAATCTGTGCAAGAGATCATGCCAGAATTAGTGAAATATTGTGATATTATTTGTTGCGGAAGAACAGATGCAGAAGATATTTGGGGAATGCTCCCGGAGGAAGGAACAAAATCAAAATTTGAGTCTATTTCTAAACAAATTATGGCACAAAATCCACGAATTAAAAAAATTATTAATACGAAACGTGGGCAAATATCAGCTTCCCATAATACCTTACATGCAGTGTCTTATGATGGGAAAAAATTATATAAAACAGAATTGATTGAAATCACCCAAATTGTTGACCGAATAGGAGGAGGGGATGCTTTTATGGCAGGTTATATCTATGGAAATTTAAATTTTAAAACTGAAATCGAAGCCCTTAATTTTGGAGTAGCGGCCTCCGCACTAAAACATACGATTGGAGGAGATATCAATTTGGCAAATTTAGATGAAATTGAATTAGTACTAAGCGGTGATACAACCGGAAAATTAAAGAGATAATGGCCAGAAAAAGTGCTGAAATTGTTTATCAAAATTTGGAATTAATTCCAATAGTCCCTTTATTTTATAACGATAGTGAAGAAATATGTACTCAAGTACTGCAAGCCTGTTATGATGGAGGAGTCCGCGTATTTGAATTTACTAATCGAGGAGGGAATGCCCCTAAAATTTTTGAAAAAGCGCTGGATTATGTCGAAAAAAACTGCCCTGATTTAGTATTGGGAATCGGTACCATCTTGGATGTTCAACAAGCAGAGCAATTTATCCAAATGGGGACAGATTTCATTTTACAACCTTTTTTGACTCCAGAGGTTGGAGAAATCTGTGCTAAAAACTCCATTCCATGGATGCCTGGCACCATGACCCTTACTGAAATTCGTCAGGCTGAATTATTGGGGTCCAAACTTGTGAAAATATTTCCTGGAAATGTCGTTGGGCCAGGTTTTGTAAAGGCCATAAAAGGACCAATGCCCAATACCAAAGTAATGGTTACTGGCGGAGTGGAGCCTACAAAAGAAAGCCTTACTACTTGGTTTAATGCTGGGGCAAATGCCGTTGGGATGGGAAGTCAATTATTCCCTAAAGAATTAATCTCTTCCAAAAAATATGATACTATCAGAGAAATCATTCAAAATACGGTGAATATCGTTTCTGAACTTTAATCTCATAGTTTTTTTGCTTCATTCCAATAAACATCCATTTCAGCTAAACTCATATC
>CAZXZK010000008.1:26598-46721 GCA_964645295.1 uncultured Cytophagales bacterium
TTTTGCCCATTTTCCTTTGCCCGTTTCTCTAAATATTGAAAACGTTTAATAAACTTTTTATTGGTTCGCTCCAAAGCCGTCTCCGGATTAATTTCCACATGCCTCGCCCAATTCACCAAAGAAAACAATACATCCCCAAATTCCCCTTCAACTCTATCTGAATTAATTTCATTTTTATTGATAAACTCTTCCTTGAATTCATTAATTTCCTCCTCTACTTTATCCCAAACTTGGCTATCCTCCTCCCAATCAAAACCTGCTCCTCTTGCTTTTTCTTGAATTCGCATAGCCTTCACCAAGGCAGGTAAAGAATTTGGCACGCCTCCTAATACAGATTTATTACCTTCCTTTAATTTCAATTTTTCCCAATTAGCCTTTACCTCTTCCTCTGTATCTGCCTGAATATCCCCATAAATATGAGGATGTCGATAGATTAATTTTTCAGCTATGGCATTCAATACATCCTCTATATTAAAGGCTTTTTTTTCATCCCCAATTTTAGCATAAAAAACCAAATGAAGCATGATATCCCCTATCTCTTTCTTAATTTCATTTAAATCGTTTTCCAAAATAGCATCCGAAAGTTCGTAGGTTTCCTCAATCGTTAAATGCCTTAAACTTCCCATCGTTTGTTTCTTATCCCACGGACATTTTTCCCGAAGGTCATCCATGATAATTAATAAACGATCAAATGCTTCTGCTGCTTTAGGGTATCTCATTTTTTTGTTTGAATTAAGGTATAATAACGAACGTAATCAATCACCATGGAAGTTGGGAAAATCAAATTGTCAATCCCTTTCTGACCAGCCCAATTTCCTCCGATTGCTATATTTAATAATAAATGCTGGGGCTTATCAAAGGGCCACTCTCCCCAATTATTACTTTGCTTAGAAAAAGTAAAATAATATTTCCCATCCACGCTTGCATTGATTTCTTTTGGGGTCCATTCTATCGCGTAATCATGAAATTCAGTATCGTAATCGCCGATAGTAATTCTATTTCCACGTTGAGTATTTAAAAGATGATTATATAATTTAGTATGCACCGTAGCATGTACAACCGTAGGATCCATCCCAACATGTTCCATAATATCAATTTCACCTTGATCTGGCCAATATATATCTCCGTAACTCGTCTGAGAGGCAAGCGTCCATATCGCTGGCCAAGTACCTCTTCGACTTGGTAATTTCGCCCTTACCACCACCTTACCAAAGGTAAAATCTTTTTTATTTTTCGTTACTATACGGGCTGAACTATACCCTCTCCCACCAATTTCTTCTTTTAACGCCGTAATAACCAATTTCCCGTCCTCTACCCTGGCATTGTCTAAATCTGCTTCCGTATAATATTGCTTTTCATCCGACGATTTTGACCCAAAACTAAGCAAAATGAAAGTTAAAACAAGTAGCATAAATAGCTTTCTAAAATGAAAGAACATTTTATTGATTTTATGTTTTAGAATAAGGCAAATATATAATTTATAAAAGAAATATGATAACTTTACTCGATGGACTTTGAACTAAAATCGAATTATTTACCAGCGGGAGATCAGCCAAAAGCAATTCAAGAATTAGTGTATGGAATCAATAATCAAGATTCTTTTCAAACACTCTTAGGAGTAACAGGTTCTGGAAAGACCTTTACCATCGCCAACGTCATAAAAGAGATTCAAAAACCTACCCTTATTCTAAGTCATAATAAAACATTAGCTGCCCAATTATATGGAGAATTCAAACAATTCTTTCCAAATAATGCAGTAGAATATTTTATTTCATATTATGATTATTACCAACCAGAGGCCTATATTTCCTCTACAGGAACTTATATCGAAAAGGACTTATCAATTAATCAAGAGATTGAAAAACTTCGCTTGGCTACTACTTCTGCCCTGATGTCTGGAAGAAGAGATGTAATCGTAGTGGCTTCCGTTTCCTGTATTTATGGGATGGGAAATCCAGAGGAATATAAAAATTCAATCATTCAAATCGGAGTAGGTGAAATTGTGTCGCGAAATTCGTTTCTTTTTAAACTTGTAGAAATACTTTATGCTAGAACAGAAGCAGAATTTCTTCGGGGTACATTCCGCGTAAAAGGAGATTCTGTAGATATTTTTTTAGCCTATGCTGATTTTGGATACCGAATAATTTTCTTTGGAGATGAGGTCGAAGAAATCCATCGAATAGATCCATGGACCGGCAAAAAAATCTCTCATGAAAGTAGGATTAGTATTTTCCCAGCCAATTTATTTGTAACTGGTAGAGATACCCTACAAAAAGCCATTTCAGATATTCAAGCAGACCTTATAAAACAAGTGGAGCATTTTGAGGCAGATGGAAGAAAATTGGAAGCAGAAAGAATTTTACAAAGGACAGAATTTGATATGGAAATGATGCGAGAATTAGGTTATTGTTCTGGTATAGAAAATTATTCCCGTTATTTTGATGGAAGAAAACCAGGGCAACGTCCTTTCTGTTTATTAGATTTTTTCCCAGACGATTTCCTGATGGTGGTAGATGAAAGCCATGCAACATTACCACAGATTCGTGCCATGTGGGGAGGTGACCGCTCTAGAAAAGAATCTCTGGTAGAAAATGGATTTAGACTCCCTTCCGCTATGGACAATCGCCCATTAACCTTTCAGGAATATGAAGACATCATAGGACAAACCATTTTTGTATCAGCTACCCCTGCAGATTATGAATTAAGAAAATCAGAAGGGATTGTTGTAGAACAAATCATTCGTCCGACAGGGCTATTAGACCCAAAAATTGAAGTCCTTCCAACAAAAAACCAAATTGATAAACTGTTGGAAGAGGTTGAGGATAGAATTAAGAAAAAAGAACGTGTTTTAATAACGACTTTAACCAAAAGAATGGCCGAAGAATTAACCAAGTACATGGACCGTATTGGAATAAAGTGCCGGTATATTCATTCTGAAATAAAAGCTATTGAGCGGGTAGAAATTTTAAGAGAATTACGATTAGGAATCATTGATGTTTTGGTAGGAGTAAATTTATTAAGAGAGGGGTTGGATTTACCTGAGGTATCCTTGGTGGCAATTATGGATGCCGATAAGGAAGGTTTTTTAAGAGATATTCGTTCATTAATTCAAACGATTGGTAGGGCAGCCAGGAATGATAATGGGAAAGTGGTGATGTTTGCGGATAAAATGACAGATTCAATGAATAAAGCCATATCCGAAACAAATAGAAGAAGGGAAATTCAAATGAATTATAATAAAGACCATGGAATAAACCCTAGAACTATTTGGCGAACACATGAAGAGATTTTAGAGCAAACCTCCATTGCAGATAAATTATCGAAGCCTTATAAAATCTATGAAAAGAAAAATTATTCAAAAGAATCTCTTATCTCTGACCCTCTAATAGCCTATATGTCCAAAACAGAATTAGAAAAACAACTGGTTTTAGTCAAGTCTGAAATGGAAAAAGCAGCAAAAGAATTAGATTTTCCTTTAGCAGCTAAATTCAGAGATGAAATGTTGGCAATCCAAGAAAAAATCGAGAATTATTCTACGACAAAAGGATAATCTTCTTGTACATAGACGTCTTTATACGCTTCTGAAGTATCAGGGAAGGGTGAATTCTCAGCAAAATCAACGGCCTCTAATACTTGGGCTTTAATTTTATCATCAATTTCTTTTATCTCATCTTCCGATAAAATCTTATTCTCAAGAATAGTTGCCTTAACCTGTTCAATTGGGTCTCTTTGTTTATACTCCTCTACCTCTTCTTTTGTACGATATTTTTGTGGATCAGACATGGAATGCCCTCTATAACGATAAGTTCTAAATTCTAATAAGGTAGGCCCTTCTCCTGCTCTTGCTCTTTCGGCAGCTCTGGAAACGGCTTCGTGAACGGCCTCTACATTCATGGCGTCAACCGGTTCAGAAGGCATATCGTATCCCTCACCTATTTTATATAAATCAATCACATTCGAGGTTCTAGCAACTGATGTACCCATGGCATAACCATTGTTTTCAATAGCGAAAATAACTGGTAATTTCCATGTCATCGCTATATTAAAAGTTTCATGCAATGAACCTTGTCTGACAGCCCCATCACCAAAATAACATAAGGATACATTTCCTGTTTTATTATATTTTTCAGCAAAAGCTAATCCAGCAGCTATAGGAATTTGACCCCCAACAATACCATGGCCCCCAACAAAACCTACTTCTTTGTCAAAAATATGCATTGATCCCCCTTTTCCTTTGGAAATTCCTGTGATTTTTCCATAAAGTTCAGCCATAATAGCATTTGGAGATGTTCCTAAAGCCAATGGAATTCCATGATCCCTGTAAGAGGTAATATATTTATCTCCTTTTATCAAGGCTGATTTTGCCCCTGAAGAACATGCTTCTTGTCCAATATATAAATGGCAAAAACCTTTGATTTTTTGCATTCCGTACAATTGACCACATTTCTCTTCAAACTTTCTTTGAAGTTGCATAGACTCGTACCAATAGATGTACGTTTCATTTGAATACTTTAAAGACTTTTCACTTTTCTTTGCCATAATAATATTTTCAAAAAACATACAAAATTAAAACAAAAGCGATGAGTTGCCAAATTTTCGGAGATAATTGATAATTTTGAGGTAGGTAATCATATCATGTTTTTAAAAAATCTCCAATTAAGACAATTTAAATCACATTCTGATAGGAATTTAAACTTCGTATCAGGTATAAATTGCTTTTTAGGTAATAATGGTGTAGGGAAAACGAATATTTTGGAAGCTATCCATTTTATTTGTCTTACCAAATCTTCCAGAAATATTACGGACAACCAATGTATTCAACATGAAAAAGATTTTTTCTTCATCAAAGGTCAAATTGAATATACGAATTTAGATCAACTGTTGGAGACTGAAATCGTTTGTCAACTCAAGAAAGGTGGTAAAAAACAAGTCTTGGTTGATGATAAAAGCATTGGTAAATTAAAATCCCATATTGGAAATTATCCATTGGTTATGATGGAGCCAGAAGACACTGATTTGATTCGCGAGGGAGGAGAAGAAAGAAGGCGGTTTTTTGATGGAATGATTTCTCAAATGGATAAAAATTATTTAGAATCTCTTATCAAATACAATAAAATCTTACAACAAAGAAATGCTTATTTAAAAAGGTTGGAAGAAAATACACCGAAAGATTTCACCCAATTACTCACCTATAATTCCTTTTTATGCCCTTTAGGAGAAGAAATTTCAAAAAAAAGAAAAGAATTTCTAAGGGAATACAATCCTATTTTTTTAAAACATTACCAAAACCTTACGGATAATATTGAAAAAGCCTCGATTACTTATTCACCAAATTTTAAAATAGGTCATTTTGAAGAAACTTTATTGGCTTCTCAGAAAAAAGATTTAATTCTTCAAAGAACCAATATTGGTATACAAAAAGATGATTTTATTTTTAATTTAAATGAAAATGAAATCAAAAAATTTGGTTCTCAAGGACAGCAAAAAAGTTTTGTGATAGCCTTAAAACTCGCGCAATTTGAAATATTAGAACAAAAATCATCTAAAAAACCCCTCTTAATGTTGGATGACATTTTTGATAAATTGGATGATCATCGGATTGGGAAATTGGTAGAGATGATAAAAAACGATTTTGGACAAGTTTTTATAACAGATGCTAGAGCTGAGAGAACCAAAGGTTTACTTCAGGAAATCAAGCAAGAAATTAAATTTTTTGATTTAAGTTAGAATCCATTTTCCAAGGTTTTACCAAATTCTTGAATGGAATTTTTCTGCGCAAATTTACGCATTCCCTCCTTATTGATTCGGAAATCCCCTTTAATAATCTTTTGAATAGCCACTTTTAATTCCTCTAAATCAACCGGATTTACAGTTAAGCCTAAATTATAAAACTGAATATTTTTCCCCATTAAGCCCTGATGAGACCCTAAAACAGGTTTTTGATTATAGGCTGCCTTAACTAAAATAGAAGAACTTCCAAGATGGTTTTTATACAAGGCCAATACAATATCTGTATGGTATAAACCGAATTCAAGACATTCATCCTCTAGCCATTCATATTGTGTGTAAATTTCAAGATCAGGGACTGATTTAAATAAATTAGTTAACTGATCCTGATAATCTTTCTTGGTCAAACCCATAATAACTAATTGAATTTGGTTCAAATCTTCTTTATTCAAGTTTTTACAGGCTTGAATAAAATATTCAATTCCTTTTCTATTATCTATTTGGCCCACCAAACCAAAACGAATTTTATGGTTTTTCTTGGGTAATTTAAAACAATTTAAGTTTTCAATATAATCCGGATTATAAAAATTAATGGGATCACAAATGGGAAAAGAAGATTTGGAAATTTCTTGATAGGAATTTGCGACTGATTCGTCTAAGAAATACAATCGGTTAATATAAGGCTTATTAAATAACCTTTTAACTATACTTACTTTCAAATGATCATAAAAACTTGGAGGATTTAATGGATTTATAGATCTAAATAAAATACCTGAAACCTGAAATTTTGGTTTATGCCCAATCATCGCCCCAAATTGATAGGTATCAAAATAAGGTAATACACCAAAGTCAATTTGTAGATCCTCTCCCATTCTAACAAAATAATTCCATTCGCTTAAACTTCGAAACAAAATATTTTTTGAATGAAATTGATCGATTTGCTTTGATTGAATAGCAATAAAATGAATGAATTTGGTGGGGAAACCCGTAGGGTAATAATGCGATAAATGGCCTTTTAAATCTTGGTTAGAAGCCAGATAAATCTCATAAGAATCTTTTTCCTTAAAATACTCAATTATATAACGAAAATAAGGCAGATGATGCCCATCAATAATTGTATCAAAAAACAAGATTCTTTTTTTCGCCATCAATTCAAAGTTACTTAAAAAATTCAATAAAAATCCTGATTATTTATCTATAATATTTAAAATAAGGCCTTTTTTTAGTAATTTAGAAATCCTTTCCGAAAGAAAAAAATATGTCCAAATCTTACATAGATTCCCTTAATTCTCCACAAAGAGAAGCTGTATTGCAACACGAAGGCCCCCTAATGATCATTGCCGGAGCAGGCTCAGGGAAAACACGCGTATTAACCTTTCGCACGGCTAATTTAATTGAAAATGGTGTTGACCCTTTTCAGATTTTATTATTAACCTTTACCAATAAAGCCGCAGGAGAAATGCGCAATAGAATTGAAACAGTCGTTGGTAAAAATGCCAGAAATATCTGGATGGGAACCTTCCACTCCGTATTTGCCAAAATTTTACGGTTCGAGGGAGAAAAATTAGGTTATACCTCAAATTTTTCCATATATGATACAGATGATACCAAATCACTCCTAAGAAGCATTATCAAGGAAAAAAATCTTGACGATAAGGTTTATCGCCTTAATTCAGTTTTGAATAGAATTTCTGGCGCAAAAAATCGCCTTATCAGTCCACAACAATATTTTGGAAGTGAGATTCTTCGGAATGAAGATAGAATGGCTAGAATGCCTGAAATTGCAGATATTTTTGTAACCTATGCAAGAAGATGTTTTCAATCCAATGCCATGGATTTTGATGATCTTCTTTTCCAAACCAATGTCTTATTCAGAGATTTTCCAGAGATCTTACATAAATACCAGCATAAATTTAAATATGTCATGGTAGACGAATTTCAAGATACCAATGTTTGCCAATATTTATTAACCAAAAAATTAGCTGCCGTACACCAAAATATCTGTGTAGTGGGTGATGATGCTCAAAGTATTTATGCTTTTAGAGGAGCTGATATCTCCAATATTCTCAACTTTGAAAAGGATTATCCAGACTTAAAAACCATTAAATTAGAAGAAAACTACCGCTCAACGAAAAATATTGTTGGAGCAGCCAATTCCATCATTTCAAAAAATAAAAAACAATTAGAAAAAAATGTTTTTACCTCTAATGAAGATGGAAATAAAATTGATCTTATCCGAGCGAGTTCAGATAACGAAGAAGGACGATTAATTGCCACAAGCATTTTCGAAAATAAACAAAATGAAGGGTTGAATTGGTCCGATTTTGCTATTTTATATCGAACAAATGCCCAATCGCGCTCCTTTGAAGAATCTCTGAGAAAACTTAATATACCCTACCGAATTATTGGTGGTTTATCTTTTTACCAAAGAAGAGAAATTAAAGATGTTTTGGCTTATTTACGCTTTATTGTTAACCACAACGATGAAGAAGCCTTTAAAAGAATCATTAACCTACCCAAAAGAGGAATTGGAGACACTACCTTAGCAAAAATATTTATTATTGCTTATGAAAATGGTGTCAGTATTTGGGATGTCTTAAATAATCCAATGGCATTAACAGGAATTCGTAATGTCTCCTCCATTCAGGATTTTGTCACATTGATAAAATCATTTGAATTAATGTTGAATGATCCTCAAAAAGATGCTTATGAAATTGCCAATCAGGTTGCAAAAGCTTCTGGGATTATGAAAGAATATTATGAAGATAAAACAGTAGAGGGCCTTGCGCGCTATCAAAATATTCAAGAATTATTAAATGGTATAAAGCAATTTGTAGATGATCCTGAAACAGAAGATAAATCCCTAGCCAGCTTCCTTCAATCCGTTTCTTTATTAACAAATGCCGATTTGGAGGAGAATAAAGAAGATAAAGAAAAAGTAACCATGATGACCATTCATTCATCTAAAGGCCTTGAATTCAAAAACATATTTTTAGTAGGCTTAGAGGAAGATTTATTCCCTAGCCAAATGATGCTTGAAAGCCAAAGCGATTTAGAGGAAGAAAGAAGATTATTTTATGTGGCTATTACCAGAGCAGAGAAAAAATTATCCATTTCCTATGCGGAATCTAGGTATCAATATGGCCGACTAAAAATGTGTGAGCCAAGTAGATTTATTGATGAAATTGATGAAGATTATATAAATATGTCTAAACTTTCTTCAAAAAGAGATTTCATGAAATCAATTTTCCCCAAAAAGAGAGAAGAAGGATTAAGACCCCATGCAAAATCTTTAATTCAAAAACCCAACCAATCCTATAACCATCTAGTAAGTGATAATTTTAAACCCTCAGACCCAAAAGATTTAAAAGCCGGACAAAAAGTTGAACACCAAAAATTTGGCTTTGGAGAGGTTCAAAAAATTGAAATAAATGATTCAGGACAGAAAGCGGTGGTAAAATTTGAAAAGGGCGTGGGAGAAAAAACGCTGTTGTTGAGCTTTGCAAAATTAATGATTCTCCCTTAACCTTATTTTTTTCTAAAAAAATACAGGTGGGTTGGCAATTGTTCGGAAATAGTATAATAACCTAAATTTCGATATTCAAAACATATTCCCTCGCCTTGGGGCTCCCCCTTTTCATTTGTGCCCGTTAAACTATATTTTGAATTGGAAGGAACAATCCTTGGCTGTCGTTTGATCGCTTGATCGATGGTTTCCCCCTCCTTTTTTTTCCAATAATAAATTTGGCCGTAAGTCCTTAAAAGAATTTCAGTATTATCAGGAGAAATAGCAGCATCCGTTAAACTATAATAATTAACGACATCTGGCATCGTTGAAAATGGTTTATCAATGACGGGATTCCCCATTTCAATTGGTACAACTGTCTTTCCATCAATTATATCAGTTCCTAGAATTTTAAAAATCCGTTTTTCTTTTTCCGCTTTTGAAAAAAGAAAAATATCTTTGGTTGACTGATCTATCAACATGGACTCTGAATCAATCGATTCCCCATTTGGATAATTGATAGTAATCGATTTTATACCAGAAATGGATTGATTGGTTTGGCCGGCTTCAGGTTCCTCAAACCAATAAATTCGATAAGGAAATACACTTGCCCGATTTAAAAAATTATCTCCTATATCCCCAACAAATAATTCTGTTTTTCCATTGGCAGATTGAACCGTTGAAATAGCTTCAAAATCATAATTTCTTATACCTTCCAATCGAAGAAAATCTTGCCCTCTTCCTAAACTATCAATAAAATAGACCTTATTTTCTTCCTCTAAACCTGAATCATTGATGACCCATAGGCCTCCCGGATTATGGACACTATAAGTAATCCCTGATGCCTCTGAAATCAACGAATTTTGTAAAACCCCTCGATCAAGAAAACTATCAAAACTGGATTCTTGATCTTTCGGATCCGAAGGTACAGGTGGTTGTTTGGGTTCACAAGAACTAAAACCTATACTAGCCAAATAGGCCACAATAATTATTTTAAATGAATGACTCAATGCTATTTTGTTTTCTGAAGAATGGCCTTCACTTTCTTCACTTTTTTATTATCGGCCGATTGTACCTTGAATAAAAAATCCTTTATTCTTATTTCTTCCCCAGCCACTGGAATTCTAGAAAATAATTCAATTAATAACCCCCCTAAGGTTTCACTCTCACCTTTCAGATCTTCAAAATAATTTGAATCCAAATCAAAGATCTTCACTAAGTCGTAAAGAGGGATTTTTGCCTCAAAGATATAAACTCCTTCTGATATTTTTTTATAATCCAATTCCTCAACATCAAATTCATCGTTGATTTCTCCAACAATTTCCTCAATGATATCTTCCATGGTTACCAGACCTTCCGTTTCTCCATATTCATTCACTACCAGTGCCATATGAATACGCTTTTCTTGAAAATCATGTAAGAGATCATCAATTTTCTTAGTTTCTGGAACAAATAAAGGAGAATGGATTAATTGTTTCCAATTAAAATTTTCTTCCTCTTCAATTGAATTGATTAAATCTTTAATATACAAAATACCTGTAACCTTATCAAGGGTTTCCTTATACACAGGAACTCTTGAATAACCGTTTTTATTAATCAAGTCTAAAACCTCATGAAAGGTTTCAGATTCTTCCACCGCCACAATTTCATTTCTTGGTGTCATCACACCTGTAACTGAAATATTTCCAAAGTTTAAGACGCCTTTTAAGATATCTTTCTCCCTTTCTGTCGTATTCTCATTCGTCGTGATTTCCAGAGCCTGATTTAATTCTTCTGTAGTTAAAACATAGGATCTTTTTTTAATTCGTTTTTCAAAAATCGCTGAGATACCCAGTAAGAATTTAGATAAAGGAAGAAAAATTATCCCAAAAAATTCGATTAAAGGGGCAGTTGCTACCGCAAATCGTAAATTATTTTGCTGTGCCCAAACTTTTGGAATTAATTCCCCAAAAAAAGCAATAACAAAAGTAATAGAAAATAGGAGGATGATGGTTAAAATGGCAGTATGCACCTCAGATCCAAAAATCTGCGAAAAAAAATAATTTGCAAGGGCAATGAATAAAATATTAACGAAATTAATCGCTACCAAGATGGTCGCTAATAATAATTGTGGTTTTTCTAATAATTTCTTGACACGAATTTCAGCTTTATTTTCAGACTCCCTCAAATTCAACCGTTGCTCTGCATTTAAAGAAAAAAAAGCGACCTCAGAGCCCGCTAA
This sequence comes from uncultured Cytophagales bacterium, assembly GCA_964645295.1. Lineage (GTDB taxonomy): Bacteria > Bacteroidota > Bacteroidia > Cytophagales > Spirosomataceae > CAZVFE01. The sequence continues at coordinate 38,052 of CAZXZK010000008.1, forward strand.
AATAGCAACTATTAACAATAAAAATATCAGAAAAACAACGGAAAAAAACGTAGTTCCTAGGCTTAAAGAATTGATTAGGACAAAATTAAATATTCCAGGAAAGGGTTCGGAATCCATTAACTAAATTGGATGGTACATTACAAATTTATAAAAAAGGGGGTTATAAATACAAATAACCCCCATTAATTTCTAATTAAAATGGTAGATCATCATCATCTTCCTGGGCCTGAATAGAATCATTCGCGGAACCAAATGATTGATTACTTGTACTTGGTTCTTGAACTGAACTCATGACATTCTGATTGACCTTCGGTGCAGAAGACATTCCAGAACTCAGGGAATCATCATTTCTACCTCCCAACATTTGCATTTCCGTCGCTCTTATTTTATAGGCTCGAACATTGTTGCCATTTTTATCTTGATATTCCTCTACCCTCAATCTCCCCTCTACATAAATGGTATTGCCTTTTTTCAAATATTGTTCCGCAACATTTGCTAATCCATCCCACATTTCAATTCGATGCCAATCCGTATTGTCCACTTTCTGTCCATCTTTCCTTGTATAAGACTCATTTGTTGCAATACTAAAACTTGCAACTTTTGTGCCACTAGATAATGAACGCACCTCCGGGTCACTACCTAAATTTCCAATCAACATTACCTTATTTAACGAAGCCATTTTAATTAATTTAAAGGTTAAAAAAATTCTTTCATATAAATTTAAACTTATTTATCGAGAGATAAAAACTCGGTTAAATGATTATCATTTATTAGATTTTCAACTAAAATCGATTTCGGCATTAATTCTATTTCTCGTGCATCTAACCAATGATTTTCCACGGTTTTTGGGGGAATTTCAAATCCTTCACCTTCCTGATAAAAATAAGCATTGGAATAAATCCTTTGATGGCTTAATTGATGAACCTTTTCCTTTGTGATGATTTTAAGGTGAGAATAATTCAGCTCTTTACAATCAGATGGTTTTAATTCGGAACTCGTTGTTTCTATTAAATAGGGCTCCCATAGCCCTTCCCAAATATCCTTTCCTTTTCTTTCCTGAAACAAGAATTCCCGACCTCTTTGAATGAAAATATAATGAAAATACCGCTTTTTCATTTTGATTGATTTCGTCTTGACAGGCAAATTGACAATTTCCTTTTGATGATAAGCAAAGCATGATTGAATGAACGGACAAGATTCACATTGGGGTTTTACCCAACATTGTAAAGAACCAAATTCCATAATCGCTTGGTTGAAGGTATCCGGATTTTTTCGTGAAATCAATTCTCTTGATAAATCAAAAAAATATTTCTTGGTAGAGGCTTGAGAAATATCCAATCGTATTCCAAAATATCGAGACAGAAATCGAAAAACATTTCCATCTACAACAGGCACTGCCTCTTGGAAAGCAAAAGAAGCAATAGCAGCGGCTGTATATTCTCCAATGCCTGGCAATTTTTTTAATTCCTCAAAACTAGAAGGAAATTGCCCTCCCCGGTCGGAGATTATTTTGGCTGTTTTTAATAAATTCCTTGCTCTGGAATAATATCCTAAACCTTGCCAATAACGAAGAAATTCTGTTTCAGATACTTTAGCAAGATCATTTACGGTTGGAAAAGCCTCCCGAATTTTTTCAAAATATGGAAGCCCTTGATTCACCCTCGTTTGTTGTAATATGATTTCAGAAAGCCAAATTAAGTAAGGATCCTTCGTATTTCTCCAAGGTAAATCCCTCGCATACTTAGCATACCAACTTAAAATCGTATTTGTAAAATTACCTTCCCGCATTTTCTAAAATTATAAAATTATTTTTTTTAAAAGGAATTTCTTTAATTAATAAAATTATCGTAGTTTTGTAACCCGTTTGAATTTAGCGTAAATAAGTAAGTAGTAAAATTTTAAAGATAATAAAGTGACCAAGGCAGATGTTATTGCTGAAATTGTCAGCCAAACAGGAATCGAAAAAAAAGATGTGTCTGAAACCTTAGAAAGGTTTTTTATTGTGGTAAAAGATAATCTTGCAAAGCAAGAGAATATTTATATTAGAGGATTTGGAAGTTTTGTAAATAAAAAACGTGCAAAAAAAATAGCGAGAAATATTTCTAAAAATACCGCTATTACCATTGATGCACATTATATTCCTAGCTTCAAGCCAGCAAAAGTTTTTGTTGAGCAGGTGAAGGGAAATACCAATCCTGACGAATAACTTTAAGGAGTCCTATTATGAAAAAATCCTTTGTGATATTAATTGTAATAGGGCTTGCAAGTATTGCATTACTGAATTTTTTGCCGAAATCAAATGTAGGTGAAAATAATTTGGTTGGGGGAGCAAACCGAGATATGGCAGAGATAGCAAAATCAGAAGATGAAAACCTATCCCATAGCCCTCAATTAGATGAAAAACAGTTGAAAGAATTAACCATTCTTAAAAACGGTTTGATTGAAGCGGGTAAGGATAATCTACCGGCACTTGAAAAATTAGTTAATTTCTTTCAAAGAAATACCCAATTAGATAGTGCAGCGATTTATTTCGAGGAATACGTCAAGTTAAATCCAAACCCCGATAATTGGCTAAAAGTAGCACAATTATATTTTGAAGCTCAGACCTATGCATTAAGGCCTGGAAGTGGTGTTCAATTAGGAGAAAAGGCAAGAGAGTATTATCAGAAAGTCTTAGACCTAAACCCCAATAATCTCATGGTAAAAACAAATTTAGCCATGACTTATATGGAATCTTCCAATCCTATGCAAGGAATCTCAATGCTAAGAGAAGTAATTGACCAAGAACCGGATTATATTCCAGCCTTGTTTAATTTAGGGATTCTCTCCATTCGCTCCAATCAATTTGGAAGAGGGAAAGAACGTTTCGAACAAATTTTAGAAATAGACCCAAATAATCATAAGGCAGCCTTAAATCTGGGTTATTGTTTAGCTGAATTGAACGAAAAGGAGGAGGCCCTCACTATTTTGGAAAAGGTAATTAAATTAAGTAAAGATTCCCAAGAAATAGAAGCAGCCAAAAACCTAATCGAAGAAATAAAAAAATAAGATTGAAAATCAATCTTTTAAAGTATTTAATTTTTAAAAGGATAAAATTATGCCTTGCGGAAAAAAAAGAAAACGTCATAAGATTTCTACACACAAAAGAAAGAAGCGTTTACGTAAGAACCGTCATAAAAAGAAATAATTTCTAATTTTTTCTTTTTTTATAAGTTGTAAACTAATCCCAATTTTGTGAGTAACGAAATCATTATATCATCATCAAAAGAGGGTGAAAGAATTGCGATTTTACAAAATAAAAAAATCGTAGAATATCACATAGAGCAAAATGAAAGTAAATTTGCTGTAGGTGATATTTATCTCGGGACAGTCAAAAAGCTTGTTTCCGGATTAAATGCTGCATTCATAGACATTGGCTATGAAAAAGATGCATTTCTACACTATCAAGATCTTGGTCCGAATTTTCAATCTTTAAAAAAATTCACAAAAGATGTCATTGCCAAAAGAAGAAAAAATGCTTCCTTGGGCAACTTCAAAATTGAATCTGAGATTGATAAATTTGGGAAAATTGATAAGGTCCTGTCGAAAGGACAATTGATCTTGGTCCAGATTGTAAAAGAGCCCATTTCAACGAAAGGCCCTCGCCTATCCTGCGATATATCCATTGCGGGAAGATACTCTGTTTTAGTTCCTTTTTCGAATGGGGTGAATATTTCAAAAAAAATCACCTCGAAATCAGAAAGAAACAGACTGCAAAAATTATTGCTTTCATTTAAACCTAAAAACTACGGCGTTATCGTAAGAACCGTGGCAGAAGGTATTGAAATGGAAGAAATCCAAAAAGATTTAGAGGAATCTTTGTCTATTTGGGAGAATGGAATTCAAACTTTATTAGAAGCGAAATCAAGAGATCGTATAATCGGAGAAATGAACCGGTCAACCACCCTCTTGAGAGACCTATTAAATAAAGATTTTGATAGCATCCAAATTGATAATCCAAAGGTCTTTAAAGAGGCAAAAGATTATGTTCATCATGCCGCTCCTGACAAAGAAAAAATTGTCAAATTTTATTCAGGAAAAGTTAAATTATTCGAACATTTAGGTTTAGAAAAGCAATTGAAAATGGCTTTTGGTAAATCTGTCTCCCTTCCAGGTGGAGGATATTTAATCATTGAACATACCGAAGCACTTCATGTAATTGATGTTAATTCAGGCAATAATTCTAATTCGGAGGAAACACAAGAAAATACCGCTTTAAACGTTAATACAATTGCTGCCAAGGAAATTGCACGCCAATTGCGTTTAAGAGATATGGGAGGTATTATTGTGGTGGATTTCATTGATATGAAAAAAGCCGAGAACAAAAAAACCATCTTTGAGATCATGCGCGAAGAAATGAAGCCAGATCGTTCTAAATTTACGATTCTTCCTTTGACTAAGTTTGGTTTAATGCAAATTACCAGACAACGCGTGAGACCTGAACTGAATGTTTCTACCGTAGAGGCTTGTCCTGCCTGCGGAGGTACCGGAAACATCAATTCCACAATTGCCATTTCAGATGTTGTTTTACAAAATATTGAACATTTGGTAACCAAACAAAATGAAAAGGGTTTAACTTTAATAGCCCATCCATTTTTGGCAGCTTTTTTCAAAAAAGGATTCCCTTCAACTCGTTTGAAATGGTTTTTTAAATATTTAACTTGGATTAAAATATTGGAGGATTCTAGTTTTGGAATTACAGATTTTAAAATTTTAAATAACCAAGATGATGAGATTAAAATCTCTTCATAACCTTTTTATATTCGTTCTCTTTTGGATTTTTATCCCTCAATTTTCTCATGCCCAATGGTGGGTAGAAACGGAAAAAGCCGAAAGAGAACGTTCCAAAGGTTTTCTTTTATTTACCTCTGAAATAAAAATTGATGCAACCAATGCGATCAATGAAATGTATAATTATAATTTCTTCGACGCAGAACGAGAATTTACCTATTTAAGAGCAAAATACCCTGATCACCCCCTTCCCGAATTTTTCCTTGGTCTTATTCAATGGTGGAAAATAATTCCAAATACCGATAATACCTTATATGATGCGATTTTAATCGATTATATGGATAAATCCATTTCAAAAGCAGAAAAAATATGGAAAAATTCCAAAAATCCAGAGGCTGCTTTTTTCCTTGCAGGCGCATACGCAGTAAAAGGAAGGATTTATTCCGAAAGAAAAAACTGGACCAAAGCTGTTTTAACCGGGAATAATGCGATTGATTATTTGGAAGCCTGTAGAGAATATGCCGATTTTAGTCCGGAATTAATGTTCGGAGATGGGCTATATAATTATTATTACCAATTTATTAAAGAAAATTTTCCTTTACTTAGACCTGTTTTATGGGCTTTCCCACGAGGAAATAAAGCCGAAGGAATCAAACAACTGGAAAAAGTAGCTTTTGATGCCTTTTACACCCGAACAGAGGCCCGTTATTTCCTTTTGCAAATTTATGCCATGGAAGGAATGAATAATAAAGGATTCGATATGGTAAAATATACCTATAATCAATTCCCGAATAACCCTTTTTTTCATAGAATGTATGCTCGTTCTTGTTTCTTTGGCGGTAGGATGGATGAATGCATGCGCCTTTCTCAGGAAATTCTCCAAAGAATTGAAAAAAAACAAACGGGTTATGAAGAGGTCAGCGGACGATACGCCTCCTATTTCATGGGCTATTACCACTTTCATGTTTATCAGAATATGAAAGAAGCTGAAACCTATTTTAAAAAATCAGTCCAATTTTCAGAAAAAATTAAAGCCTTTGATTCAAATTACTATTATGCTTCTTTATTATATTTAGCTAAAATATCCGTAAAATTGAAGGATTATTCTGCTGCCGAGAATTATATAAATTCAATTATTAAAAAAGCTGATCGAAAAAATAGCCAAAGAAAAGAAGCTAGTAAACTTTATCAGGAAGTAAAAAAATTAAAAAAAGATCCCAAGCGTGGTAAACGATAAAATACTTTCCTATTTCCCTAAACTTGAAAAAAAGCAAATTGAAAAATTTGCCCGCTTACCCGAATTGTATCAATTTTGGAATGAAAAAATCAATGTAATTTCTAGAAAAGATATGGAAGAATTAGAGGAAAAACATGTTCTTCACTCTCTTTCCATTGCAAAATTTATTTCCTTTAAACCCAATACCGAAGTATTGGATCTGGGTACAGGAGGAGGTTTCCCCGGGATTCCTCTCGCCATTTTTTTCCCAGATGTTCAATTTACCTTGGTGGATTCAATTGGTAAAAAAATTAAAGTAGTGAATGAAATCGCTAAAGAATTAAACCTTACTAATGTTCAAACCTTTCATGAACGAGCCGAAAGATTGGATATCGAATTTGAATTTATGGTTACCCGAGCCGTGACAAGAATATTGCCTCTTTACCAATGGACAAGATCCAAATTCAATAAAAATAATTTCCATGATTTATCCAATGGTATTATTGCTTTAAAGGGAGGAGATCTTAGCGAAGAATTAAAAGAATTGAAAAAAAATTATAAAGAAATCGAATTAAAGAATTATTTTAAAGAATCATTTTTTGAAACCAAAAAGATAATTTACGTTCCGATTGTAAAATAAAATGATTTCAGTTGCCCTCTGTACCTTTAACGGTGAAAAATATCTAGAAGAACAATTAATGAGCATTTTGAATCAAAGCAAAATGGTCCATGAACTAGTTGTCTATGATGATGGGTCAACCGATAATACCCCCATAATTTTAGAAAACTTCAAAAGCAAAGCCCCATTCCCGGTTTATTTAAATTTCAATAAAAAGAATTTAGGCGTTATTCGAAATTTTGAATTATGCCTAAAAGCCTGTTCCGGAGAATATATTTTCCTTTGCGATCAAGATGATTATTGGGAAAGTTCAAAAGTTGCCGTGCAATTAGCGTATTTAGAAAAAAACCCCGATAAAATGGCGGTATTTTCAAATGCTCATTTAATGGACGAATCTTCGAATTTAATTGGAGAAACCTCTTTTGAAAGAATCCAATTTGGGCCTGGTACTCAAGAATTATTTAAGAAAAAATCCGGTGCATTTGAATTATTATTAAATGGATATCTCGTAACTGGTGCCGCTTTATTAATTAGAAAATCCATAATCAATAGAATTTTACCTTTCCCAGAAATTATCCCTGAATTAATTCATGACGCCTGGATTGGTTTTTATTTGTCGATGTTCGATGAACTAGGCTTCATCACTGACCCTCTTATCAAGTATCGAACACATACCAATCAACAAGTCGGGCTCGTAGGAAAAGAGCGAAAAATAACCATAAAAGACCGTTTTATCCGAGGGAGGCAAGCCCGATTAGAACGTATTGAAAAAAAGATGATTCATGCCCAGAGGCTTTCCCACACCATCTCTCAATTAGAAAATATCCCTTCAGATATAATTCGAAGACTAGAAAAACGGTATAAATTTTATGAATTTCGATTAAGACTACCTAAATTAAGAGTTCTTCGTTTCTTCCCCATTTTGATTCAATTCTTAAATGGCCATTATAAAGAAAATGAAAATGGGAAATATTATCGAACGGCATTAAGTGATTTAGTTGAAAGTTAATGGAGAAAGTAGCTGTTATAGTACCGATTTATAAGGAAAAGTTAAATGCTTTAGAAGAAGTCTCTCTAAGGCAATGTCAGAAAATTTTAGGTCATTATCCTCTGTTTTTTGTCGGTCCGAAAGGACTAACCATTACTTACCAAGAATTGTTACCTGAAGCGAAAAAAAAAGAATTTAATCCCTCTTTTTTTACGGATACACAATCCTATAGCCGATTATTAACAGCTCCAGAATTTTACGAAGCCTTTTTAAATTTCGAATATATCTTAATTTACCAAGCTGATGCCTATGTTTTTAAGGATGAATTAATGCATTGGTGTCACCAGGGGTATGATTATATCGGATCCCCAAAATTAAAATTAGAGAATTATTTGAATCCAAATAAGGTAAAAAACTGGAGAATGGATGCCCACCTATTAAATGGAGGATTTTCTCTTCGAAAAGTAAAAGCAATGATTCGATTCACCAAGATTTTTCATTTTTTCTATCGAAGAGTGCCTGTCAATGAGGATCAATTATTTTCTTGTTATTTTATACGATATATCCCATTAAGAGCCTTTATTCATCTTCCAAATTGGAAAACTGCCTTAAAATTTGGTTGGGAAAAGAATCCATCAATCGCTTATTCCCTTGAGCAAGAATTGCCCTTTGGCTGCCACGCCTGGGAAAAATACCATCCAAAATTTTGGAAGGAATGGATAGAAAATTAATTCAATTTTAGTAGATTTGATGAATATCTATACCAGCTATGAAAAACCCACAAGAAGAATTCGGCCAAACACTCAGAGTAATAGAAATCATTTTTTTAATCAATAAGGGTGGCTATTTAAATAAAGAAATTGCCCCCCCCCCCCCCGATAAACAAAAATAGTACTTTATGTAGTATAAATTTTCCGAATTTAAGAAATAACTTTGGGGTAAGATTTGGCCTATCTTGGTAAGCAGCAAATGCATGCGATAGACTTCAAAGTAATAGTCAACCCCCAACATATAGAGGATGAAAAAATTATTCTTTATTTTAATTATTCAATTTTTTACTTATACCATTGGTTTTTG
>CAZXZK010000009.1:0-775 GCA_964645295.1 uncultured Cytophagales bacterium
CTCTTCACTCTTCCCTACAATTCTAATATTCTAAATTCTATTTATTATATTTGTTAAAACAATAATAAAAATATGAATCCAAGAGAATTATCATCAGAAGAATTTAGAAAATATGCAGTTCATCACCGAGGATTGAACGGATTGGCAGTGGATCAATATATGAACCACATTACCGATCGTCCGATTCCAGGAATTCATGATATGACTCAATATATCATTGAAGAAAGACCCATGAGATTTGCTCAGATTGATGTTTTTTCCAGATTAATCATGGATCGTATTATTTTTATGGGGGTTCCTGTAGATGATTATATGGCCAATATCATTGTAGCGCAAATGTTATTTATGGAATCAACTGATGCGAAGAAAGATATTGTCATGTATATCAATTCTCCGGGTGGTTCTGTTTATGCAGGACTAGGGATATACGATACCATGAATTATATTCGTCCGGATGTGGCAACAGTCTGTACCTCCTTAGCTGCCTCCATGGGTGCGGTATTATTAGCAGGAGGGGCCAAAGGAAAACGTTCTGCCTTGGAACATGCCCGAGTGATGATTCATCAGCCTTCAGGGGGTGCTCAAGGGCAATCAAGAGATATAGAAATTACTGCTCGAGAAATTGTTAAAATCCGGAAGGAATTGTATGAAATCTTAGCAAAACATTCCGGAAAATCTTTCGAAGAGATTGAAAAAGATTCTGATAGAGATTATTGGATGAAGGCAAATGAGGCGAAAGAATATGGCTTGATTGATGAAATTTTAGTGAGAGGAG
>CAZXZK010000009.1:785-43803 GCA_964645295.1 uncultured Cytophagales bacterium
ATTATTACTCTCAGGTATCGATGGCAATATTTGCGATGCATGTATCGAACAAGGACATCAGGTTATTCAAGAAGAAATCAATTATCAATCAAAAGGGAAGAAGGGGGTAGCCAATGAGGAAATCAACCTTATAAAGCCCAAAGATTTAAAAGCCTATTTGGATGAATATGTTATTGGGCAAGAGGAGGCTAAGGTGCATCTTTCCGTCGCTGTTTATAATCATTATAAAAGAATTAAACAGGAATGCTCAGAGGATGAGGTAAAAATTGAGAAATCCAATATTTTATTGGTAGGAGAAACCGGGACGGGGAAAACTTATTTAGCTAAAACCTTGGCTCAAAAATTAGAAGTTCCATTTTGTATTGCAGATGCTACTGTCATTACCGAAGCGGGATATGTTGGGGAAGATGTGGAAACCATCCTGACGCGCTTATTACAAGCAGCGGATTACGATGTCAATAAAGCACAAAGAGGGATAGTTTTTATCGATGAGATAGATAAGATTGCCAGAAAATCAGATAATCCGTCCATAACTCGGGATGTTTCTGGAGAGGGTGTTCAGCAGGCTTTATTGAAGTTATTGGAAGGGTCTATCATTAATGTTCCACCACAAGGTGGAAGAAAGCATCCAGACCAGAAAATGATTCAGGTAAATACTGAAAATATTCTTTTCATTTGTGGGGGCGCTTTTGACGGGATTGATAGACATATTGCCAAGCGTTTAAATCAAAGGCCGATTGGTTTTTCGGGTGAGAAGTCCTTTGAAAAAAGTGAAGGAAATGAAAACTTATTAAAATATGTGATGGCACAAGACCTAAAATCTTTCGGTTTGATTCCAGAACTTTTAGGTAGATTACCTGTTGTCACTCATCTTAATCCGCTCGATAAAGATGCTCTTTATTCTATTCTAACTAAACCAAAGAATGCTTTGGTCAAGCAATTCCAAAAATTATTGGCCATGGAAGGAGTGGATTTGAGTTTTAAAAAGGATGCTTTGGAATTTTTAGTAGATCAAGCGATGAATTTTAAATTGGGGGCTCGTGGGCTTCGTTCGATTATGGAATCCATCATGACAGACGCCATGTTTGAACTTCCATCGAAAAAATCCGTTAAGAAATTTGAGGTAGATTTAAAATACGTCAAGGAAAAATTTGAAAAAAATCTAGAATATCAACTTAAAATTGTAGCCTAATATGAAAAGGTTTCCACTAATTGTTTTGTTTTCGATTTTGATATTCTCTTGTTCAAAATCGGTGAATCATGGTTATTTTATCGTAAAAAATGAATTGGAGGGGCGGGAGGAAAAATCCTTTGGATTAGAAAAATTACCTGAAATATCAGGGAAGGAAATAATTCGAGCAAAAATGCCTGAATTTTTAGCGACAAGCAGTCAGCGCTTAACCATTCAATCGACCCAAAAGCAAACAAAGGAAGAGAAAAAGGAATTAAAGAAGCTAATAAAAGAAATTAAACCGCAGCTAAAAGAAATAAGAAAGCAGGCAAAACAGAAAGAATCTATTGATAAAAAAGAATTGAATCAGGCGGGGCCCTCTACCTGGGAGCCCAATGTAAAAATTGGGGTAACACTTTTATTGGTAGGGATCGTATTAAGTTTATTTGGATTGGGTTTAGTAGGAGGGATTTCTGCCATCGTAGGTTTGGCTTTCTTAATACTGGGTTTACTTAATTCCTATTGATGAAAAAAAAAATCATTATAGCCATTGACGGTCATTCTTCCTGCGGGAAGAGTTCTACTGCTAAAAAGGTAGCAGCGATTTTATCTTATGCCTTTGTTGATACGGGGGCTATGTATCGGTCGGTTGCTTTGAATTTTTTTCGAAATCAATTACCCTTAGAGGATGAAAAATCAATTTTATCGCAATTAGAATTGATTGATATTGAATTTAAGTTTAATGCTGATCGCTTAGCTTCGGATACTTATTTGAATGGAGAGAATGTAGAGCAAGAAATCAGAAGGCAATACATTTCGGAATATGTTTCTCAGGTTAGTACCATTGTCTCTGTTCGTAAGGCAATGGTGGCACTTCAACAGCGAATGGGAGAAAAAAAAGGGATTGTGATGGATGGAAGAGATATTGGAACGGTGGTTTTTCCTCAGGCTGAAATTAAAATTTACATGACGGCCCAACCAGAAATTCGGGCTCAAAGGAGGAAGGCTGAATTGGAAGCAAAAGGGGAGTATGTCTCTTTTGAAACTATTTTAGCTAATTTAAAAATGCGCGATGAATTGGATATGAATCGGGAGGAAGGCCCTTTAAAAAAGGCGGAGGATGCGATTATCCTAGATACCTCACATACAAGTTTTGATGAACAAGTCAATTTTATTTTAGATTTGGCTTATCAGAAAATCCAAGAAAATCATGGTTAAACATGGGGAAATACTGATTGTTGGTCAAGGCCTAGCAGGAAGTATTTTAGCCCTTGAATGTTGGAATAGGGGGATTCCATTTGAGATTTGGAATGCTCCAAAGAAGTATTTTACTTCTTCTTTTGCGGCAGGAGGGATATTTAATCCGGTAACTGGACGAAAGTTTGAAAATACCTGGCTTGCTAGGGAATTATTTGATTATCTGAAGGATTTTTATCCGAGAATGGAAGAATTATTGGGCGATCGATTTTTTCATCCGAGTAAGATGTTTCGGCCTTTTGGAGATCAGAATTCGATTGATTGGTTAGAAAAAAGGCGACGAGAGATGGATTTAACTTATTTGGATTGGCAGCAGGAGGGGGTATGGATCAAAGAGGCAGGCTGGGTAGATGTTCCGAGGTTTCTTCAGGCGGCGAGGGATTTTTTTATAAAAAAACAGGTTTATTTTGAAAAGGAATTTGTTCATTCTTCCATTTCAGATTTATACCAAATGGAATTTGATTTGGAGGGAAGGGTTTTTTCAAAAATTCTTTTTTGTGAGGGTTTTCATGCACAAAAATCCAATCCTTTTTTTTCCCATCTTTGTTTTTTACCTGCGAAAGGAGAATTATTAACTATTCAAATTCCTGATTATTCCCAAGATTATATTTTGAGTAAAAATGGCTTCTTAATGCCGATGAATAATCAGAAATTTAAGGTAGGTGCCACCTATCGATGGGATGAATTGACGAATCAGCCAACAAACGATGCCCTTTCTGAGTTAAAATCTAAATTGGAATCTTTTGGAATAAAAGAATATACAATTCTTCAACAAGAGGTAGGGGTTAGACCGGCCACCCAAGACCGTCGGCCTTTAATAGGATTTATACCCGGATCAAACCTGGGAATCTTTAATGGTTTTGGTTCCAAGGGGGTAAGTCTTATTCCCTATTTTGCGAATGGATTCGTGGATGAATGGGAAGGTAATAAAAATCTTCCTACAGACGCATCAATTAGCAGATTTTATAATTGAATTTTGAAAAATTTTCCTATATTTGAAATTAGTAAAAACATCCAATGCCGAGGTATCAAACCATATTTCCACTATTCATTTTATTTTTCTTTCTAGGATTTGGATTGAAGGGGCAGAATTATTTACAAACCCAAAAAGAAGTTCAAAATCAGCGTGTTCAATTTGAAAAATTAGAATGGAAATACCTGAGTAATGGTAGTTTTGAGGTGTATTTCTATGGAAATAATCGGATTTTGGCTGAAAAAACCCTTAATTATGTCGTTCAAGAATCTAAGCGAATTTCCAAAATATTAGGTTATTATGCCTATAATACGGTGAAGGTCTTTATCCATGATTCTCCTTATGACCTGATTCAAGATAATTCTGGCGTCACGGCTTCCTCTAATCAAGAATTATTGGCGGATAATTTAAGCAAATTTAAAATTCAGATTGCCATGGAAGGCAGTATGAAAGAATATCAGAGAAAATTATCAACCGATTTATCTGAACTTTATTTAAATGATATGTTGTTTGGAGGGAATATTAAAGAATCTCTTCAAAATGCTTTATTATTATCAGTTCCTGAATGGTATTCCAAAGGAATTGTGGCTTATTTAGTGGACGGGGAGAGTGCTGATATGAATCAATATATGATTCGAGCAATTTCTCAGGCAAAATTGAAGAAATTAAATCTCGCGCAAGGTGAGGAGGCGAAATTGATTGGTCAATCCATATGGACCTATATAGCCAATTTATATGGTAATCAAGTCATCTCCAATATTATTAATTATACGAGAATTATTCGCAGTGAACAATCTAGTTTTACTTCAGCTCTCAAAAAGCCCTTTGCGGAGATTATTCAAGAATGGTATCGGTTTTACCTTAATAAATTACAGTTTTATAATAATACCATTGAAGCTACTTCGGAAGAGGGTTTAGAAACCTATCCATTTAAATTTAATGAAATATTGAACTACCAATTCAGTATTGATGGAAAATACCTGGCTTTTGCAAATCTTACCAATTCAAAAATTCAGTTGAATTTGGTTGAATTGAATTCTAGAAAACAAACCGTGGTTTACCAAGAAACAAGAAACCAATTATTGAATTATCCCTCCATTCAAGAACCAATTATTCGTTGGGGTAATAATAATATTCTCTATGTTATATTAAAAAATAAATCCGATTCTTGGTTATATACTTATACCATTGGAGCGAAAGATTTCAAGCTTTCCAATAAAAAGAATTTAGGCGATGTGGATATTAAAGACTTTCAGCCTTCTTCCAATAATCGTCGGTTCTTAGTAAAGGTTTTGCGATCCGGACAATTTGATATAGGTTTTTATGATTTAAATAGAAAAAGATTTAACCCGATTACGTCCAGTCCGGAGGAAGAATTTGAACCTCGTTTTGTGGGCGAGGATGCGGTAGTTTATATTCGGAGAGATCAGGATTCTACTCTAAATGAACAAGAAAATGCGCTATTGCATTCAGTCTTTTATTGGACACCCCTTCAAGAGGATGGGCCGATACGATTATTTGAACATATCGGGGAAATAAAGAATCTTTATGCTTTAGATGAAAAGAATTGGTTGTTTATGGTCAATAAAACGAATTTCAAGAATCTAGTAATAAGAAATATTGACAGTACCTTTTCAGAAGAAATTTTAGGTCCGACAAGTAATTGGGGGGATTATCAGTTAATTCAAGATAAATTGTTTTTTTCTGATAAAGATTTATTGGATATTCAATTTAGAGAAATTCCTTTTGCTAATTTTTCTGCCATAAAACGAATTCCATATCAATATGAATCGATTAATGTGAATGATAAGGATGAATTTATCGGAAAAATTATCCAAAGTAATAAGGATTCCAATAATATCATTCGGGAAGATTTTTACAGCAAAAAAACGCTTCAACGATTGGAACGGCTTCAAAAAAAGGCAGAGGAGAAACAGGAAGACCTAGATCCTAATACTAATTCACGGGTTCTTCCATATATCAATAAATTCAGTTTTAATAGTTCTAGTGGAGATTTTCAAGTAGATCCAATTAGAGGCCTAGGATATAAAATGGATTTTTTATTCAATGATTTTTTGGAGAATCATTTATTTAAAATTGGGGGATGGTCTAATTTGAATTTTAATACGCTTGATTTATGGTCGGAATATGATTATTTAGCGCAAAAAATTGATTATAAAATTCGATATGATCGGAAGAATATCATGCAACAAACCGAATATGCTGGACAAAAAATTCGGTATAATAAAATTTACTTTGAGGCATCAAGGCCATTAAATTTATACAATAAAATTTCTTTTGCGGCCATTTATACAAATAATCGGGCCTTCGATATTTATAGTTTAAATGGCCCTGAGATTAATTGGAATTACCTAGGTGCTAAACTTGAATATAAATTAGAAAATATCAGTTCCCGATTTGAGAATGAAGTAGAAGGCCAACGTCTTTGGTTTTGGATTGATGGAAATTTAGGTTTGAATAATCAATCTGGGAGTTTCGCTAAAATAAATTTGGATTATCGCAAATACCTTCAACTAAATAAAATTGTTTCCCTTAGAGGAAGATTGTCTACCGCATTTGGTATCGGGGAAAATATCCCTCAAACAATGATTGGTGGTATGGATAATTGGCTATTTATTAAATCCGAACCAAGAAATAATGAAAACCCGTTGGGTTTTCAAGGAGATGTGGTGAGTCCTAATGTCTTTATGTCCTCCGTGGCCAGTCCTATGCGCGGATTTAATTTAAATAAATATTCCGGAGGTTCGCATATTTTATTGAATGCTCAAATTAATATTTCTGCTAGAGAATTACTTGGTTCATCCAATGCGCAGACTGAATTCATGAAGTACCTTCAATTTGTTGGTTTTATGGATTTCGGTACGGCCTGGACGGGCATGAGTCCATTTTCAAAATACAATGGGTTTAATACCAATACCTATGGAGGAAATAATAATCCGTTTATCATCAAGGTTACAGACTTTCGAAATCCATTCCTAATGGGAATTGGTGGAGGTCTAAGAACGCGTTTATTAGGCTATTATATTAAATATGACTATGGTATCGGTATTGAAAATAAAGAAATGAAAACGCCTATTTCTTATTTTACCATTGGATATGACTTTTAATACATAGAATGAACCAATTTCAAATAAACCCATTTTTATCAAAAACTAAAACAGCAACGCTACAAATTTTAACAGCTGATGAGGTTCAGATTTTGGCTGTTTTAAAGAATCTAAAAGAAGCCTTAGATACGAATAGAGCAAGAATTATCGAGGCGAATTCCATGGATTTAAATAAAATGGATGCTTCAAATCCCATGCGAGATCGGTTATTATTGAATGATTCACGAATTGATGCCTTAATTCAAAGTATCGAGGACGTCATGAATCTCCCTGACCCAAGTGGGAAGGTTTTAATGAAAAAAACCTTAGAAAATGGGCTCAAACTAAGTAAAATTACGGTCCCTTTGGGTGTGGTTGGAGTGATTTATGAGTCTAGGCCCAATGTAACCATCGATGTAGCCATACTTTCTTTAAGAAGTCGGAATGGGGTAATTTTAAGAGGAGGAACAGATGCTTATGAAACGAATTTGTTTTTGGTGGAATTAATCCAACAATCTCTTTTTCAAGCTGGATTTTCCAAAGACATAGTACAATTATTGCCTCCAGATAGAAACCTATTTCCTGAATTTTTAAATGCCAAGAAATACATTGATATTATCATACCACGCGGATCAGAGAATTTAATTCAACGAGTAAGAGAAGAATCTTCCATTCCGGTGATTGAAACTGGAGCAGGGGTTTGTCATACCTATATTGCTGAATCAGCTGATTTAGGAATGGCTCTGGATATCGTGGAAAATGCCAAGATTTCTCGCCCTTCCGTATGCAATGCTTTAGATACTATTTTAGTAGACCGAAAATTAGCCAAAGAATTTTTGAAAGAATTAGGTCCGAGATTTGAAAAATATCAGGTTGAAATTTTTGCAGATCAAGATTCTTTTTCTCTCCTAAAAGATTTTCAATACCCATACTTAAACCATGCCCAAGATGATTCCTTTGGAAAAGAATATCTTGATTTTGCCTGTTCTATTAAAATTCTAGATCATTTTGACCAAGCCATTCTGCATATAGCCGAATATTCGTCCAAACATTCCGAAGCAATCATCTCGAATGATGCTCTGCAAGCCGAGCAATTTTTGAAAATGGTTGATGCCGCAGCGGTTTATTGGAATGCCTCTACGCGGTTTACCGATGGAGGTGTTTTCCAATTAGGCGCTGAAATAGGTATTTCAACCCAAAAACTGCATGCCCGAGGCCCCTTTGCTTTGGAGAAATTAGTTACCGAAAAATGGGTTTTGCGTGGTAATGGCCAGGTTAGAAATTAATTATTAATATTCTGGATCCAAACCCAAAGCACTTTTAAACTCTTTTAAGGCTGGGAATTTATCTAATAAGAATTTTTCTTTTTCTGATTGTGTATAATATTGATTAGCCTGTTGGTCTTCTGGCTGGAATATTTCAATGCTAATTTCGATAGAATAATTACCTAAATGTTCCCGGATTTTATCTAAAATCTCATATCGAAGAGATTCATTAAACTGATTTTTTTGAACATCAGATTCCAAATAAATATGAATCGTATTGTCAGATAAATTCCATTCCCGATTCATTAATACATATTTGTTTATTTCATGTCGACGATTGAATTCCTCTGCTAATTGATTCCAATAGGCTTTTAAATCTTTCTCTTCGAAGGGTTTGTCTACCTTAATTATTTCTTCTGCCTGAGTTTCAAGCGTTTTTTCTTTTTTTGCGAATAAGGATTTTGCTGATTTCAAATTGGTTGAAACAGGCTTGGAGATTGGTTTAGGAGCGGTTTCTGCCGCAATTACTGCTTTTTTTATAGGAGCAATTTCTTCTTTTTCACGTTTATTTTCTTTTTTTAAAGGATTTCTTTCCTCATCCCCTTGAGGGGCATCAGGCTTTTTTCCTGGACCGTCCTCCACCACAGTTGTTGGGATAGAATAGACTGCATTTAAATGGGAAAGTTTTAATAATGCAAGTTCTACATGGAGTCTGGGATTTTTGGCTGATTTATACGAAGAATCTGTAACCGCCAAGATATTCAAAGAAGAAAGTAAAAATGATTTTGAAATTGGTTGAGATTTATTCACATATTCCCCCTTCTGATCCTCTGACATTTCCAATAAGGCAACCGTAGCCGGTGTTTTGGCATATAGTAAATGACGGATATGCTCCATAAGGCCAGCAATAAAATAATGCCCATCGAATCCTTTTTGGATAATTTCATCGAATAAGATTAAACAGGAGGCATGATCATTATTCATGAAATAATCCGTAAATTGGAAATAATAATCACTATCTAAAATATGCAGATTCTTTATTACATCGGCATATAATAATTGATTATTCGTGGAAAAAGTGACATTTAAATCAAACATGGAAAGGGCATCTCTAAGACCTCCATCTGATTTAATGGCAATCAAATCCAAGGCTTCTTTTTCAGCCTGAATTTGTTCTTTTAGAGAAATTTTTTGAAGATGGCTAGACATGTCTTGCCATTTGATTCTATTGAAATCAAAAATTTGGCATCTCGACAAAATAGTAGGGATGATTTTTTGTTTTTCAGTCGTTGCCAAAATAAAGATCGCATAGGACGGAGGCTCCTCTAAGGTCTTGAGAAAGGCGTTAAATGCGGCAGAAGACAACATATGAACCTCATCAATAATATAGATTTTATATTTTCCACCGGAAGGAGGATAGCGTACTTGTTCTATTAAGTTTCGGATATCTTCTACGGAATTATTGGATGCTGCATCTAGTTCGTGGATATTGAAGGAAGAATTGGTAGAAAAGGTTTTACAGGAATTACATTCATTACAGGCTTCTCCATTTCCTTGAATATTTTCACAATTGATTGTTTTAGCTAGGATTCTTGCACAAGTGGTTTTTCCAACACCTCTAGAGCCACAAAACAAAAATGCTTGGGCCAAATGATTCGTCTTAATGGCATTTTTTAAGGTTGTGGTAATATGTTCCTGTCCGATAACCGATTCAAAGCTCGTAGGTCGATATTTTCTTGCTGAAACAATAAAATTTTCCATACTGCAATTTAATCTTTTTTACCACTAATTTCACCTATTTTTTGGTAAAGTTCCAAACATTGTTTGATTAAAAAATTATTTTTTGAATTGTCAATTAAAAAATCAACCTCCTTTAAATAGGTTTCTTCCGGTTCTTGTTTTTTTATCCATTCTTCTACGGTTTTATCGTCCCACTGATTTCGTTTTTTTAAATAAGCGATTCTATCGGGCAGGGGTGTTTGAACCGCAATTAAGCCATGGATAAAATCGGGCTTATTTTTGGCGTGTATAAGGGCAGACTCATAAAGGGTAAAAGGGCTATTCTGATTTTTCTGAAAAAATTCAAGAGCTTTTTTGCGAACTGCCGGGTGAACAATGGCATTTATTTTTTCGAGGATTGCCGGATTATTTTGAATTTTTTCGCGCACAACCCCTGGGAGATAGACTCCCTGTTTGGAATAAATATCCTCTCCAAGTAGGAGGATTAAGTCTTTTTTTACCGAAGGGTCTTCTTGGATGATTTTTTTTGCCTGGCTGTCTGAATCAAATACTGGAACTCCTAATACAGAGAAAATCCGACAAACCACTGATTTGCCGGATCCAATTCCCCCTATGATACCATAAGCTTTTGGCTTAATCATTATTCTTCAATTTTTGCGGAAGAATCTTTAGAAATGGCTGATTTTTCAAATACCATTCTAACACCCTTAGAGGAATCCACCTCTACTAAAAGAGTTTTTTCTCTTACTGTCACTACCGTGCCATGAACACCGCCAATGGTAACAACTTTGTCTCCTGATTTAAGATCTTCAATAAATTTTTTCGCTTCTTTCGCCTTTTTTTGTTGCGGACGAATCATGAAAAAATAAAATACCACAAAAATACCTCCTAAAAGGATCATTTGGGTGATTTGTGGACTCATTTGTAATAGTACTGCAGCCATATTAGATGTTTATTTAAATTGAATATTTTATTGGTTCCTTTCCATGACGTTGACCCTAAAACTAATCTGATTATCTATGGGAAGGGTATTTGCATAAATAGTTACTGTTTTAGAATTTAGGCCAGTTCTTCCCTGGCTATCAAATTTTATTTTCACAAAGCCCTTTTCTCCTGGTTGAACGAGTTCTTTAGACCATTCTGGGGTTGTACAACCGCAAGAAGCATTTACATTGATAATTTTCAAAGGTAGATTCCCTGTATTGGTAAAATGATAGGTGTACCGAAGGGTATCTCCCTCATAAATATTGCCAAAATACACTTTGGATAATTTAAATGATAATTTTGGTTGTTTTTCAGCTGTTGGTCTTAATTCTACCGGTAGGGCTTTTTCTGTACTGCTTAATTGATTTTTCTGGTTATTTTCACAAGAAATAAAAAAGAATGAAACCGTCGATAAAGCAATAATAAGATATTTCATTAGCCTTTGGATTTAATTTGAGCCATCATAGCTTCTACATCTTCCAATAATTTTTCCGCCTTTTTAGTCGTTTCATCAACTACTTTTTTCCCTTGATTTTTTGCTAGGCTATCTGGAATTTCTTTTCCTTCAACTAAATCATCAATTAAATCTGACAATTGTCCACGATACTTATTCAATCGATAATACAATTTACTTCTGGTATTTTGACCAGTATCTGGGGCAAATAAGATTCCCGCAACTGCACCTGCTGTTGCTCCGATCAAAAATGCCAATGCTGTTTTGGATGATCTATTCATTTTTATTATTCTTATTTCTATTTTTCAATAAGCCAACATGGGCTTTTCATTCAAGACTAAACCATCCCTCTGGCGGATTTTCTGATTTTTCTTTCTGTAATCCATTTATTAGAGACGGTGTCTAATATTCCATTCACAAAATTACTGGATTTTGGGGTGGAATATTTTTTTGTCATTTCAATATACTCATTCATGCTTACTTTAATGGGAATACTTGGGAAATTCACCATTTCTGTCAGTGCCATTTCCATCACCAAAGAATCAATTAAGGCCAATCGTTCTAAATCCCAATTTTTCAAATGGTGGGAAATTTCCTCTTGATTAGCTTCTTTTTCTTCAATGGATTTCTCAAATAATTCAAGATAAAATTCTTTATCTTCTTCCCATTGTAATCCAATTTTTTGGATTTTAAGCTCTTCTAAATCTGAAATTTTAAAGGTCTTGATTCCAAGATTTTTGATAATTTCACGATTTATGTTCCAATTTAAGTCTTTTTCTTCAAAATAAGTAGTCATTTTTTCAGAACTAAGGATATATTTTCTGAAAATATGGTCTAAAATTTGAGCATCTTTCCCTAAATCCTCTCCGGCAATAGGCAAATAATTAATGATTGCCTCATCTTTAACGATTTCTTTGATGAAGATATTTCGTAACATGATTTCCTCTTCTTCACTCATACCAATTTGGTAGGTTTCAAAAAAGTGATTTAATTCATCCCATGAATTCATTTTTTTTAAAACCTGATTTTCTTTGAATTTGGAAGTTTTAACATGGCTTTCCAATAATCGTCTATTCTCATCCCAGATACCTAAATTGGTAATTTTTTCTAATAAAAACAGGGATTTTAAATAGATTTTATAGATGTTTTCAATATCTCTTAAAAGATCCTTTTTTCCTTCTTGAATAATCTCCTTCCTTCCCTTTTCAAAGAATTTTTTGGCTTCTAAATAAGCGGTATTCACCAGTTTATCTGCGTTGGAAGAGGGATTTTGTTTTAAAAAATAATCTTCTAATAATTGATTGGCCTGTTTTTTTCCAGGAGCAAGTTTGGTGGTTTGACTCTCCTTGGGCTCCATTAAGCTAAGGTCTGGAAGAAAATAAGAATTTAGTTGATCGAAACTAATTTTTACAAGTGCTTGTTCTTTTATTTGAAAAGCATAAAGCTGTTGGAAAGCTTTTATTCGAAGGATTCTTCTATTAATCATTAGAAATTAAAGACCGTTATTCTTACAAAATTAATAGATTATTTATAAATACCCTATATTTGTAAGATATAATTCAATAAATGAAAGCCTTAGGACATTTAAATAAATATTTTTGGAAGTACAAAGGATTACTCTTTTTGGGTATTATTTTTTCATTTGCTGGAAATTTCTTTGGGGTATTCCCAGCACAGATTGTCCGCTATGCCTTAGATTTAGTTACCGATACCATTTCCGTTTATTTTCTATTTAAAGAAACGCAATTTCAAACGGGCTTTTATGATATCTTCGCTAGTATTCTCTTTTTTTATGGATCCTTGATTGTTATCATGGCCTTAATTAAAGGCGTATTTTTATTTCTCGTCAGACAGACTCTCATCGTGATGTCCAGGCATATTGAATTTGATTTAAAAAATGAGATTTATGCTCATTATCAAACTCTTCCAATTGCTTTTTTTAGGCAAAATAAGACGGGTGATTTAATGGCAAGAATTTCTGAAGATGTTTCGAAAGTACGGATGTATGTGGGGCCATCTTTGATGTATGGCTTGAATTTGATTTCCATTTTTATCCTGGTTATTTCAACCATGTATACCGTTAATGCGAAATTGATGTGGTATGTTTTATTGCCCCTACCGATTCTTTCAATCAGTATTTATTATGTGAATTCCATTATAATGGTAAAGTCGGAAAAAATTCAAAAAGGAGTTTCGGCTATTTCAACCTTTGTACAAGAAAATTTCTCTGGGATTCGTGTCATTAAATCTTTCGTCCGTGAGGATAATTCAAAAGAAGAATTTGAAAAAGAATCGGAAAATTATCGTTTATTATCCAATTCTATGGTGAAAGTAGATTCTTTATTTACTCCATTAATAGGTTTAATCATAGGTTTAAGTACCATTATTGTGGTTTATATTGGTTCCAATGAAGTCTTGTCTGGTCGGATTTCCATCGGAAATATTACCGAATTTTTATTATATGTTTTCATGCTTACCTGGCCTGTGACCGCCCTGGGCTGGACGACCTCCCAAATACAACGGGCTGCCGCGTCCCAAAAAAGAATTAATGAATTTTTAGATTATCAAAATGATATTCAGTCTTTCAATAATTATCAAAAAGAAATAAAAGGGGAATGGCGTTTTGAAAATGTCAATTTTCATTATCCAGATTCTGATAATTTGGTTTTAAAGAATCTCAATTTTGAAATTCAGGCAGGGGAGTCTATTGGTTTATTAGGTACTACTGGTTCTGGTAAATCTACCTTGGCCATGTTGATGGGGCGTTTTTTTGATCCAACGGAAGGGGCTATTTATTTGGATGGAGTCAATTTGAAGGATTGGGATATCGATTTTGTTCGAAATCACTTAGGATATGTTCCTCAAGAGGTATTTTTATTTTCATCTACCATTGAAGAAAATATCAAATTCGGGGATTTATCCATGACCGATGAAAAAATGATTGATGCTGCAAAAATGGCTGATATACATGCCAATATTGAAGAATTTCCAATGAAATATCAGGTGAAATTAGGGGAAAGGGGAGTGACACTTTCGGGTGGACAAAAACAACGTGTTTCTATTGCGAGAGCTTTGGCTAAGGATCCATCCATTTTAATTTTTGATGATTGTCTTTCGGCCGTAGATACCCATACCGAACATAAGATCCTTCAAAATTTAAAAAGGGCGATGCAAGGAAAAACAACTTTATTGATTTCGCATCGGGTTTCAACGATTAAATTAGCCAAAGAAATATTCGTTCTACACGAGGGTGAAATCATTGACAAGGGAACTCATCGAGTATTAATGAATAAAAGAGGAAAATATTGGGAGATGTTCCAGCAGCAATTAGAGGAAGAGGAAATCTTAAATTAATTCTCCTGATAATCTAATCAATTCAATTTCTGCAGTCTTTGCCATAAATTTTGCCTCAATTAACCGAGTTTCAGCACTTACTGAATTTCGTTGAACTCGGTATCTTTCAAAAGCAATTTCAACATTTTGTTGGGCAATAGTATAGTTTTCTTCTTCCAATTCAATCAATTTAATGGCATTCAAATAGGATAAATACGTTCGTTCTATACTAGAAATTAATTCATTTCGTAGGTCATTTAAAGTTAATTCTGAATTCATCGCATTTAAACGGGCATTCTTTAGTTGACGTTTAAGATTAGATCCATCATAAATTGGAATCGTTAGTCGTAAGCCATAATTTAAGACATAGCTTGTTCCTTTTTCAATTCCAAAACCTGCTCCATTTCGAACGGAGGTTCCCGTGTATCCACTCAATAAATCTATGCGTGGTAAATAAGAACTTTTTAAGGCCCCAATTTGATTTTCATTAATTTTTAAATTAATTATTGCTGATATTATTGTTGGATTTAATTTCATTGCATGGTCTTTGAGGGAATTTAATTCCAAGGTATTCATCAAGGCAATCGTTGGGTTAATCTCAAAATCAATTTGATGATCCCGAACCAATAATGTATTAAATTCTATTTTTTTATTTTCTAAAGCTTGTTCTTGGGCTAATAAAGCGGCATAATCTTCATTATAATCTACTTGCGAGGATAGATAATCTACTTTGGAGGCCTGTCCCACCTCATATCGATCTTTTGCTAATTTTAGTCGATCCAAAGAAATTTCCAAGCCTTTTTGAAAATTCAAAAGTCTTAATTTTTCTCTTACTACTTCGTAATAGACTCTAGAAATGGAGGAAATAAGATTTTCAACGGCGGTTTCAGTAGCATTAACTCCCAAATCTTCTAATAATTTGAATCTATTTTTCAAATAATAAAATCCTTTTCCTGCAAAAAAAGTATAATTCAGATTCAGACCAGTGTTGATGTTTCGATTGTTGACTCCCGATTGAACTAATGGAGGCCTCAAACCCCCAAAAAAGCTTTGGTTTAGATTAGAGATGGTATTGTTTTGGTTGGTTGTGCTGGTAATGATTGGAAGTAAACCAATATTGCCTGGGCTATTATTGTTTTTGGCTATTTCCTCTTGATTTTTTAGAATCTTAATTTGATAGTGGTTTTCTATTCCGATTTGAATGGCATCTTCCAGATTTAAGGGTTTTTGTGAATAAGGAAAAAAACTAATCAAGCAAAGCCCTAAAACAAAGAATATTTTTTTTAACTTCATAATTAATACATCGAGAGGATTGTGTAAATTTAATTGATAAATTTTATATATCATTCAAATAAGAGCCATATATTTTTATCCCATCAAATCTCTTTCGGGAATATCCTTGGAGGAGGTAAAGATTATTTCCTCGGGTTTAGAAAATGACCGAGCATGTATGTTGATGGATGAAACAGGTAGTGCTATGACTCAAAGGCAATTTCCCGAACTGACTCGTTTTAAAGTGAAGCTTCATGGCCAATTTTGGGAAGTCTTGGATGCCATCTCACAAGAAAAGATTTATATCCATCCTCAAGAAAAAGGAGGTAACTTTTCTGGAGAGATTTGGGGTGATTCATTGGATTTTGAAGAATTAAATCCATCTTATTCGGCCTGGTTTAGTATAATTTTAAAAAGGAAGGTGAAATTAGTGAGGATTCATCCTGAAAATACCCGATTTATATCGGCTAATTATCAAGGAGGTTTTTCCAAATCCATTCAATTGGTAGATGGAATGCCTGTTTCTATTGTTTCTAGGTCTTCTTTAGAGAATTTTGAAAAAATCTATGGTCCGTATAATTGGTTACGGTTTAGACCTAATATCATTGTGGAAGCAGACTATCCACACCAAGAAGATGAATGGAAGAAAATAAAAATTGGAGAAATTGAATTTGAGTCGAAAAAATTATGCAAGAGGTGTGTTCTTACTACTATTGATCCGGAAACAGGGGAGAGAGATTCAGAATTTTTAACTAAATTAGCTCAATATCGTAAGATAGATCAAGCAATCTATTTTGCCAATCAATTTATCCCTTTAAACGAAGGCTTCATAAAAAAAGGTGATTTAGTCCATGTTTAAATCCATCAAGCACTTTATTCATTTTACCAGTTTGGATGTCGTATTGGGTGCCTTAAGTTTTCAGGTCTATTATTATTATTTTTTTTATCAAGTATTTCCCCCAATAGCCTATATTTCAGGACTTTTTTCTGGTATTTGGTTGGTTTATTTATTGGATCGAAAATGGGATGTTATCTTAAAGCAACAGGCGGATGAAAGGCACGAATTCCAATTGAAACATGCTCCATTCATTAATCTATTATTGGGGATGAATTGTGGAATAGGATTGATATCAGCCTATTTTTTGCCCCAAGAAATTCTTCAAATGGGTGCTATTTTAATACTTGTTATTTTCTTTTATTGGGGATTTTTGCCTTTATTTAATGCCAGGAAGGTATATTATTTAAAGGAATTATTTACAGCCCTGATTTATTCTTTTGGGGTATTATTGGTAAGTTGGATCAATCAACCGAATTTACATTTAATCTACCTTTTTGGCTTATTTTCTTTACTTGTTTGGCATCATCTTTGTTTGTATGAGGTTTTGGAAAAACCAGAGCGAAGCTATTATTTCTCCTTATTAAAATTCATTGAACTTGCTTGGTTTATTTTTTTTGGGATTTTTATTTTTAGGGAAGATGTTAAGATTTGGGAACTGATTCCCCTCTTAATTACCCTACTTATTCAAGTAATAATTCATTATTTTTTTCATAATTTTAAGTCACGTTTTTTTGCTGAATTGGCTTATTTAAGTCCCTTAATCTATTTTATCCATGAAATTTTTTAAACCGCTTCAAAATAGTGAATTAAGGGCTTATATAGTCGCAAATACGCTCTTTACGATTGCCTTATTAATTCAGGAAGTTGTATTGGCCTATCAGGTTTATCAACTAACCAAAAATCCTTTAACCTTGGGTTTAATAGGATTGGCAGAAGCTTTACCGTATATATCGATTGCTTTATTGGGGGGACATTTCGCAGACAATAAGGATAAGAAAAAAATCATGGCATGGAGTTTATTGGGTGTAATTTTGGGGTCTGTTATTTTGGTTTATGCCAGTAGCCATTTAAATGAATATACGGTGGATCATTATGTCTATATCATTTATTCGGTAATTTTTTTAATTGGCCTTTGTAAGGGATTTTTTTCTCCTGCCTCCAATGCTTTAAATCAGATGATTGTCCCCAAAGAAGATTATACCCAGGCTGTTGCATGGATTTCTTCCATGTGGCAATTAGGAATGGTTTTGGGTCCTGCCTCGGCCGGTTTTTTTTATATATGGTTTGGAGTAAGTGGTAGTTTGTGGTTGGTCATCGTCTTGTTTTTGATTGTTTTTTCCATGTTATTTTTTATCAAAAATAGGCCACCATCTATCGCCAAAGAAAAGAAAGAGAAGCTTTTGGTATCTCTTAAACAAGGGATTAAATTTGTTTTTCAGACCAAAGCCATTTTATACAGTATAAGTTTGGATTTATTCTCTGTTTTATTTGGGGGAGTGATAGCCATTTTACCTGTGTTTGCAGAAGATATTTTGCATGTTGGGGCAGAAGGTTTAGGATTTTTGCGTGCAGCTCCTTCTCTAGGAGCAACCTTAACCATGTTTATCATGGTATTATATCCACCGATTCATCAGGCTTGGAAAAAGTTTTTATGGGCCGTTTTTGGCTTTGGTTTATGCACCCTGGTTTTCGGATTATCCACGAATTATTATTTATCTCTGATAGCCCTTTTTCTTACCGGAGCATTTGATTCCATATCGGTGGTCATCAGACAAACCGCACTTCGTTTTTTTACTCCAGATGATATGAGGGGAAGGGTGTCTTCTGTCAATGGGATATTTGTCAGTTCCTCCAATGAATTAGGCGCTTTTGAATCGGGCCTTGCGGCTAAATTAGTCGGAGCCGTTCCGGCAGTAGTTGGCGGAGGTATTATCACGATGCTTATCGTTAGTATCGTTGCCTTTCGTTCAAAGGAATTGTTTTCTGTAAAGTTTGATGGGACTACTGATTAAGTTTTTTTAAATCTGCTTCAATTAAATGTAAATATTCTTTGGCCGCTTCAATAGTGGGTATAGAATAAATTCGGCCTGCCTGATCTCCTAAAAAAGCAGGAAATAAGGTGTAGAAATGCTTTTTGGTTTTGGCTATTACCGTTTTCTCTTCTTCCCCTTTTCCAAGAATCTTCGTTTTTAAGATTTCTTCTATCTCCACATTCAAGGTATTGATATTTCCTTCCTGAGTGATCCCTTTGGAAACATAGAGCCTATGAATTTTTTCCTTCGGAATTTCGATCGATTTTCCCAGATTACCGTCTTGATAATGAACAATTTTTAATTCTTCTTTACCCAATAAGAAATAGGAGATTTCCGTATCAAAGGCTGATTTATTAAAAATTAAACTTAATTGTTGAAAGAAGTTTTTTTTCGGGTTTTTAGTGATGGCTATTCCTAGGGGTCCATTAGGTAAGACAGCCTTTAAAAAATTAAATTCTTTGGCAAGGTTTTTCATTATAGTCGGATTTTAGGCTTTGGAAATTCAAAATGGTATCTAAATGGAACGAACCATTCATTGATTGGTTCAAATCCTTTTCTATTTAAAATATATTCGATAAACTGTCCTTTTTTTGAGGAAAATACTAAATCGGCTTGTTTGAGGAGGTCCAAATGGTGTGAAATGCTGGGTTTGGTCATATCAAATTGGTTAGCAATTTCACCTGCATTTTTAGGACCTGCCAGGAGGTATTCTAAAATAGCCCTTCTGGTAGCATCATTCAGCGCTTTATAGATTGCGTCCATTTTATTTATTAAATAATTAGACGAATATCTAAATAATTAATCAATTTTCCAAATTTTAGATATCTACCTTTCGGTATGCCTCAATTACGGCCATTTCTCCTTCTTTGCCGGAACGAGAATTCCCATGTTCCATCCCATAAATTCCTCTAAAACCTTTTTCGTGAAGATGCTTAAAGACATTTGCATAATTAATTTCACCTGTTCCTGGTTCTTTTCTTCCAGGATTATCTCCAATTTGAATATAGGCAATTTCATCCCAACAGGCATCAATCGTTTTGATCAAATCTCCATCATTTCGTTGCATATGATAAATATCATACAAAGTTTTACAAGCAGGACTTCCCACCGCCTTACAGATGGCATAGGATTGATCGGCATGTCTTAAAAATAAATTAGGATTATCCGACAAGGGTTCCAATACCATCGCCAGACCATGGGGTTCTAATATCTCAGCGCCTTTCTTTAAATTTTCAATAACATTACCCGTTTGTATTCCCATCGACAATTCTCGTGTATAAACCCCGGGCACTACAGTCATCCATTTCGCATTGACAATCTTGGCAGTTTCTACCGCTTTTTTACAAGCATTTATAAATACATCTGTTCGATCTTTATCACCCGATGTCATTGTTTTTCCATCAAAAAATTCTGGATATTTGATGACGAATACGCCCATTTCCATTCCTAATTTTTCCATTTTTGCTCCGATAGCTTTTTGAGTCTCCAAGGGCCTTTCCATCATCTCATTGTCTTCCAAGGCGCGGAAGCCATGTTCATACATAAAGTCTAATTGATCCAATAAATTATTGCCTGCGGAGTGCTTAAACATGCCGAAATGTGGCGCAAATTTAATATTGAATGGCTTTTCTTCTGGTTTAACTCGGGGTATTTTCGTAGATGCTAATAGGGGTAGCCCCATCAATGCTGCAAAATTTCTTCTTTTCATAAAGGTTTAGTTTTCTAAAATTTAGGAATTTTTTTTGAATTCTTAAAATCGGTATTTTAATAAAGCGAAAAAACTATAAATTTTCATGATCTTTTTGGGAATCACATAGTCTCTCAATAAATCCCTTGCTTCTCTCTTGGAACATTGTTTTAATTCGATATATTTTTTCCAAATTTTATAAGCCCCTAAGGTTTTATTTTCATATTGTTTCGAATCTAGAATTTGTCGATAATACCCAGCCAGTGTTTTCCTAATCCTTTCATGGTATTGAAAATTTAATTCTTGATCAATTCCTTCATACATGGCGATTCGGTTTCTCAAGAATTTCTCATCGAAATAATTATCTGAAAAACTCGTTCCTCTTAAGTGTTTTCGATAAACCGACATGGTTTTTGGAATATAGCCAAAATTACCTTTTTTGGCTAATAAAATATACTTAGGAATATCTCCGGAAACAGAGGCTAAAAACCATTCTGGAAATTCCAGGAATTCATGGGTCTTGTAAACCACCGAGCTGGTTGCCATAAACCACACCTCCTTTTCACCAATTAAATCATCTAAACTGATTTCTGTTTTTTGTTCAGGCGAATTGACTAAATCAATTTTATCTGAATTAAAATAATGAATCTCAGCATTGTGGAAACAGCCAATGAGTGTTGGATTATTTTCCATGAAATCATATTGTATTTGCAATTTATTTTCATCTATCCAATAATCATCCCCATCTAGTGTTGCTATGTATTTTCCTCGGACTTGTTTTAAGGTCTCTACGGTTATTTTTAATCCATTTTGCCCGAGATTTTTTTCTTGGCGATAATACCGAATTTTATCAGGATATTTTTCTTCGTATTCCCGAATCATCTCAGAGGTTCCATCCGTGGAACAATCATCGCCTATGACGATCTCGTAGGAAAAATTAACCTTTTGGGCTAATACAGAATCCAGAGTTTGATGAATATACTCTCGATGATTATACGTAATAATGAAAACGCTTAGATCCATGAATTATTCGAAAATTCTCTGTAAATCTTCTTTTTTGGGGAAATCTTTAGAAATTAATGCTACTTCTGGTTTATAATTATAGGGCATTGGAAAGCCTCTTAGAATGAAACTTTCCTCTGCCATATTATTGTATCTAAATTGAATGGACCACCGAATATTTTTGGTAATATTTTCTCCTGATTGATGGACTAAAAAAGCCGAGAAGATCAATAAATCTCCTTTTTCAAATTCAGTTTGGATAAAATTAAAATCAAAATTTGGGTCAATATAGCCCTCATAGCCATTTCCCTCAGCTGGATATAATCCATTTTTATGGGATCCTGGAACAACCTGTAAAGCCCCCAATTCTTTTTTGCATTCAACCAATGGGAACCATAATACCAAGGAATCTAAACTTCCTTGTCCGGTTCTCCAATCTTGATGTGCCCCTAATTTCCAGTGAGTACCTTCTTTAGAAAGATATCGACTATTAAATTGAATGGCTGGTTTAACGGCAATATTGGGTTCTTCTAATCCAAGCTCTTTTAGTAGCCCTATAAGTTTTTCATTGACCCCTAATTCATGTAGGGTAAAGATATTTTGAATCTGTTTGCCCGTATGAACGACTGTTGGGAAATCCTTTTCAAATAAACGGAACATTTGGTCATCAAAGGCATTGATATCCTCCAACTCAGGTTTTTCTTGTAATACCCGTTCAATTTGTTTGCCGAATAAATATTTCGATTGGAAGAGGATATCATCTAGTACGGAAGAATCGAAAAAATCCTTGATGATTAAATAACCATTCTCCTTAAAATCCTTAATTTGCGTTGAATCCAGCTTCATTCAATGTTTTTTTTACAAATTTATAGGAAATTTATTGTATTGGAGAAAAATCAGTCGGATTTAAAAAGATGGATTCTACTTTTTCAACAATTTTTCCATCCAGTTGTGATTTCTCTGATACATCTTTCCATTCAGGGTCATTCGAGAAAGCTTTCCAAGAAGCATTTCTTGCCTCTAAACTTGGGTAGGCCATAATATAATATAAGGTGTTTGGTTGGTCCGCCGGTGTCCAATAAGCAATATTTGACATCCCATGTTTTACGAAGATTCGCATGGTATTGTTCTTGAAGCGGTTCAATAAGGCATCCAATCTTCCCTCATAGGTATGATAAATTCTTAATTCAAATACCCTAGGCTGATCAGTCGAAAAACTGGAAAAATTTAAACCTAGCAAAATAAATAAAAGTAAAATAGATTTTTTCATTGTGTTTTTTTATTTAAAAATACGCATATTTTTTGCATAAAAAAACCGCCTTGAAGAATTTTCAAGGCGGTATCACATTCCTTATCCTCTTTTTCCTTTTTTCTTCCGATGGCCAACTCCCCCTTCTTTCGAACTAGAAGGTATAACAGATTCGGATATCAAGTTTCCACTTTCATCAAAATAAATGGAATATTCCTCTGAATTATAGGTAATATGTAAGTGATAGTTTGAATTTACTGAGTTTTGAAATCCCCTTTCATAAACAAAACCTTCATAATTAGTCGATAAATAATTTTGGATAATTTCAGGTAAGTCAGTCAGTGC
Organism: uncultured Cytophagales bacterium; assembly: GCA_964645295.1. Lineage (GTDB taxonomy): Bacteria > Bacteroidota > Bacteroidia > Cytophagales > Spirosomataceae > CAZVFE01. Next base: position 23,496 of record CAZXZK010000009.1, read on the forward strand.
TAATCCTGAATTTCCTCTTCCAAAACTGCCTGTATTGACCGAAATAAATCCTCCTTCTTGATTAAAGTTTAAAGAATATTCGGTACTATTCAAGGAAATATGCAGGTGATAGTAGCCATTGGTACTGCTGGAGTCTAACCTTCCTTTTAAATAGGTATAACCCGCATAATTCAAGGATAAATAATCTAAAATTGTCTGTGGTAAATCACTTTCTAAAATGGCTACTCCATAATGACCACCTGTCCTAACATAGCTTTCTAATAAATTTCCTGCCTCATCAAAGGAAAGACTATATTTTAAACTGGCATAATTGATTTGAAAATGATAATAAAAGTTCGTTCCAGTGGTATCTTTCACTCCTCTTATAAACGTATAACCAGAATAGGTATTATTTAGGTAGTCTGTCACCGTACTTGGCAGATCTGCCTGAGTAATCGTTTCAAAATTCCCTTTGATTTTTCCTCGATGGTTCAATACTAAAATGGATTCGTTTCCATTCGTCAAAACTTTCGCTTCAAATAATTGATTGGATACCAAGGTGGAATAGGAAACTGTCGAATTTGGGTAAATTGAATTGACAGTATTCATTACTTCCTGAGGCACATTCTCATTATTTTCTGTTAAAATGTTTGAAATGGTTTCAGATTTTTCTAATTGTGAGCAAGAGCCCAGACCTAGTAATAATCCAAATCCTGAAATTAAAAATAATTTTTTCATGATTTTTGGTTTTAAGTTTTGGATTAAACTTGATATTTGAGGTATTATTGTTTGATATTTGCTTTAAAATTGATTAAATCCTGTTTTCGTAGACGAATAGACTTTATTGGGAGATATTTTTTTCACCAGGTAAATAATCTTGTTCCCCCAATAATTTATTGTATTTTTGAATAAAAGATTGAAATATGAATTTACTCTTTATTGATTGGAATCCCGACCCAGAAATTGTTAATTTATTTGGTTTTAGTGTTCGCTACTATGGCCTGATGTTTGCCATTTCTTTTTTTGCTGGATTTCAAGTTTTGGCCTATATTTTTAGAAAAGAGGGGAGACCTGAGGAACATGCGGATCAATTATTGATGTATGCCATATTCTCTACGGTCATTGGCGCTCGATTAGGCCATTATTTTTTCTATGAATATCCTTTATTATTGGCTGATCCGATTCGATTTTTTGTTGATATGATAACGCCACCTTTTGCTGGATTAGCTTCTCACGGGGCGGCTGTCGGTTTATTTACGGCTTTTTATTTATATCATAGAAAGCATCCGGAAATGTCCTATTTATATGTGGTGGATAGGGTAGTATTAACGGTTTCTTTAGGGGGCTTCTTTATTCGAATGGGGAATTTGATGAATTCTGAAATTGTTGGAAAACCAACGGATATGCCTTGGGCATTTAAATTTTACCGCGATACTGAACATATCATGGCGGCAGGGGGCGAGGTTCTTCCTCGGCATCCAAGTCAATTATACGAAGCTTTGTCTTGTTTAGTTTTGTTCTTATCGTATATTTGGAATAAATATCAAAAGAAACTTCTTCCGGGTTTCACAACTGGTTTATTTTTAATTTGGATTTTTGGGCTTCGTTTTGTTTATGAATTTTTCAAGGAAAATCAAGTTCCATTTGAAGATGGAATGGCCTTGAATATGGGTCAAATTCTTTCCATTCCCTGTGTTTTAGCTGGAATATTCCTGTTGTTTCGAAAGTCTAAAATTCAATCATAGGCGAGTTTCCATTTCTTTAAATTGGGAAGAATTTCTTTGGATCGATTTTTTTCCATTTCGTAAAATAATTTCCCTAAATCGCGGAAGAATGGATAGCCCTCTTCATCGTACTCGTAATGGTTATTATTGAAGATGGCATCTTCATTTACCATGATGGTAGCAGTAAGCAGGAATTCAACCTTATTCTCAAAATCAACTAAATACATATTATCGGTTAAGAAACCATAAGCTGCTCCTACCTTATTGAAAATTCGTATATTCGGTTCAATTTGATCATCTGGAAAGGAGCCGTAGTATAAAAATTTACAATAAGTAGGGAAGTATTTTTCTTTTGGGTAATGTGGGAAAGTGGATTCTTCAGGATATTCTGAAAGATATTGGTAGAGAAAAGCTAAATCTTCTTTTCGTAAATTTAAGCGATCTTTTTTGGGGAAGCTCTCTGGAAATAGCAGTTTTTTCAATAATTCCTGTTGATCTTCCAAGGCAAAACTATTTTTTTCGCTAAAATCAAAAGGCTGGTGGATTAAGGAATCTTTTTGATTCAAATAGCCTTTCCCCAAAAAAATAGTTGTCTTAGGGAAATCAAACTGCGAAATTTGTTCTTTCTGAAAATAAATTTCCTTGCCTTTAGGATTGTAAAAGGAGAGGGGATTCGTTATTTTATTTTCTTCCGTTCCCAGGGGAACTTGTAAACGATGTCTGATAAAGGATTCCTGCATCTCCCATTCTTTTAGGCGTTGATTAAAGGTTTCTTGTCCAATAAATTCATATAAACGATTGAAGGCGTCATTATCAGAGACCAGTAATATTTTTTTAATATAGTTTTCAATACTGGCTTTTCCATTTTCATTGGAGGGATCTTGGCCTACCGAAGTTTGCCAATCTCTGTTTTGATGAATCCTTAATTCAGCCTTTCGTGAGATATTCAATTCTTTTAATTTTTCAAGAGCAATAATGGTAGCAGGAAATTTTACGGTACTGGCAGGATAGAAATATTCCTTTAAGTCTGTTCGGAAGTTATACTTTTTAAAATGAGGATGATTCTTTTTATCTCGGTTAATTTGGGTAAAAATAATTTGCAGCCTAAATTTCTCCGGATTTGAATAAAATTTCTCAAAATTTTCTGGTTGGGATTTTAAGGCATTTAGAATAAAATTCTCCTGCCCCTTTAATTGAGTGGTCATGGTAATATTTATCAAAAGGATACCAATAAAATACTTATAATAAATTCGCGCCGATGCCATTGATAGATGAAAAAATTATTTTTCCTTGATCAATTTTGATTCCCGTTGAAATGGTATCTTTCACTAAAATACATCCATCCACATCCACATAATCTAGTAAGGGCAATAATTGCGCAATGGCAGAACAACCAATCGTAGACTCCGTCATGCAGCCTACCATCACCTTTAAATTCAATTTCCTGGCCTCGTAAATCATATTGATCGCCGGTGTAATTCCTCCAGATTTCATCAATTTAATATTGACGCCATCAAAAACCTCCGCACATTTTTTGATATCCTCTAGGGTCTGGCAAGATTCGTCTGCAATGATTGGTAATTCAGTCTTGTCTCTTAGTTTTTTCATTCCTTCCCAATCCTCCGGCTTAAGAGGCTGTTCAATAAATTCTACCCCTAAATCTTTTAATATGGGCGTATAGGCAATGGTCTGCTCCGCCGTCCAAGAAGTATTAGGGTCTACCCGAAATGCCGCATCGGTAATTTTTCTAAGTTCCTCTACAATTTCAAGATCATTTTCCGTACCTAATTTTATTTTATATATCGGGAATGGGTTCTCAAGAACCTTTTTCTTCATTTCCTCAATGGTATCAATACCAATGGTATAATTTGTCAGAATCGTTTCATTTAAAGGCAAATCCCATATTTCTACCAATTTTTTGCCATGCATTTTTCCCCATAAATCCCATAAAGCTACATCCAATGCACAAATCGCAAAATTATTTTTTCGTTCTATTAATGGATTCATTTTATTCCAAAAATCTTTTGGATGATAAATAATATCTTTCGGTAAATTCTTTTCAATTTCGAATAATTGTTCTTTGATAGAGTCTACACTAATTTTATAATAGGGCGTGATGGTGGCCTCTCCATATCCTTTAATTCCCTTATATTCCAATTCCACAATCACCGTCTCTTGCTGCGTTCGAGCATCATGGGATATTTTAAATGGGTAAATCAAAGGTAAAGTAAAGGTATGTATCTTTAATTTCATATGGCTTAATTATAGGTCTAAAAATGGAAATAAATTTCCTTCTTGGTTAGCTTTTTTTAGTAGAAATCCATCGGCTTTTGACCAGGAGACCATGTCACCAGAACCATGATGATTTAAGATTCTAGCAATAGAATTTTTTTCTTTCCATTGAAATGGTAACCATAAATCTAAATCACTGGACTGGAAATGTGGATTTTCTACTTCACAATATCCTTTAAAAATTTCATTTTTCAAAAGCCAAGGTAAAAAATAAATTTTTGCCCCTAAATAAGTGGAAATTGGGTTTCCTGGAAATGCAAATACATAGGTGTTTTTCTTAAGATGTTTCCCAAACCATAGAGGCTTGCCCGGTTTTTGAGCAATCTTATGGAAGATTTTCTGGATAGATAAGGCTTCCAAACATTCCGGTAAATAATCTTTTTTCCCCGCAGATACCCCTCCTGTTATCAATAAAATTGCATGTTCCTGAATAATTTCCTCTAAATTTCTTAATAAAGAGGTTTTGTCGTCCTTTAAATGAAATAATTGCGAATCATACCCTTTTTCTATTAATAAGGCAGCCAACATACCCGAATTAGAACTCCTAATTTGATAATCTTTTGGCTTCTCCCCAACAGGTACTAATTCATCTCCCGTAGATAGGATGGCAATTTTCGGCCTTTTTTCTACGAGAATTTCATCCAATCCCACCGATTGAGCTAAGGCAATATCCAACGAATGAAGCTTTTTGCCTTTTAGGACTAATTTTTCTCCTTTTTGGGAGTCCATTCCTCGGAAATGAATAAAATCCCCCTTTTTTAATTTGGAATCTTTCCATGACACCCATTTTTCCCCATTTTTTTCAAAAAATGTTAGTTGCTCTTTGGGAATAATTCCATGGGTTTTTGAAGGTACCATTGCACCGGTCATGATTTCAATAAGCTCAAAATCTTCCGGTATTTTCTCATTGGATTCTCCCGCAAATAAAATCCCACTAATTCTGCCCTCTGTTTTAGTTGAATCGCTTACAGCAATTCCATCCATCATAGCCCGATCATAAGCGGGTAAATCTCGGTCACCAACAATTTCTTCAGCCAAAATTCTTCCCAAACTCTCTACGACTTTGATTTTCTCTGTCCCCAATTGTAAAGACATGGAATGAATCTTTTCTATGGCTTCCTCAAAACGGATAAATTGCATAATATTTTGTAATTTTAATGAAAATTAAATCCATGGAGAACAAATTTACTCATTTAAATGAAAAAGGAGAACCGGGCATGGTGAATGTGGGTGAAAAAAAAATCACTAAAAGAACGGCCACCGCTCAGGCCATTGTTTACTTTGGTCCGGATATCATGCGAATCTTGGAAAGTTCAGGTTGGAACAATCAAAAGGGGAATATCCTTCAGGTTGCCTTAGTGGCTGGCACCATGGGAGCCAAAAAAACTGCTGAACTGATTCCTTTTTGCCATCCAGTAGGCCTAAACACCTGCCATTTTGAATTGGAAAAATTAGACGATCAAATCATCATTCAGTGTACGTGTGAAGTGGAGGCAAAAACAGGTGTTGAAATGGAGGCCATTACCGGAGCCAATATTGCAGCCATTACGGTCTATGACATGTGTAAATCCATTTCCAAGGGAATTCAAATTAGAGAAGTAAAATTGCTTTCCAAGACTGGAGGGAAGTCGGACTATAATAATTAATCATGTCTTCACATCATATTGTTCGAGAACAACAAGAACCAGCTCTTATAATCGCAGACGGACAACCTTGTTCGATGGCTTTATTGGAGCAATTATTGGAATGGTCCCCCAGTATTATGGTCCTAGATGGTGCCATTGAAAAAGTGATAGAATTAGGTATTAAAGTGGATTATTGGTTAGGAGATTTTGATTCCAGTAATTTTTCTGCTGAAAATTATCCCTTAAAAAAGATTCATACCCCCAACCAAAATCTGACCGATTTAGAAAAGGGGATCGAGTTTTTGATAGAGAAAGGTTGGAAGGGGGTAAATATCGTTTGGGCAAGCGGCCTGAGAATGGATCATACCTTAAATAATCTTCATTCAATTAAAAAATATGCCTCCCAATTAAAGATTACTTTATTGGACGACCACTCCCGGGTTTATCCCTTGAATAAACAATTCAAAAAATGGTATCCTGCAGGCACCAAATTATCCATCATTCCTTTTGGAATGGCAAAAAATGTACACTCAAAAGGCTTGAAATATGAATTGAATCACCCGGAATTAGCTTTGGGAATTCAAACTTCTTCGAGCAATGAAGCCCTTCACGATGGATTGGTAGAAATTGAATACGAAGACGGATTCCTGTGGTTGATGGAATGCATTGATTAAGATTTCTTGCCTTTTATTTTTTCTAAAAATTCTTTATTCTTTTGCTCCTGAGCATTTTTCCCAAATTCATAAAATCGTTGATTCTTGATTTCCTCCGGTAAATAGGCTTGCTCAATCCAATTATTCGGAAAATCATGCGGGTATTGATAATCTGCCCCATAATTTAAATCACGCATTAAGGCTGTAGGAGCATTTCTTAAATGAAGAGGAACCGGTAAATCACCGGTTTCTTCCACCAATTTCATTGCCTGATTGATGGCTTTATAGGATTCATTGCTTTTAGGAGAATTGGCTAAATATATCGTTACTTGCGAAAGGATAATTCTGGCTTCCGGTAGACCAATTACCCGAATGGATTCAAAAGCTGATTGAGCCAATAATAAGGCATTTGGGTTGGCAAGTCCGATATCTTCCGAGGCCGAAATGATTAACCTTCTACCTATAAAATCGAGACTTTCTCCTCCGGCCAACATACGTGCTAGCCAATATATTGCCCCATTGGCATCAGACCCTCGAATGGATTTAATGAAGGCTGAAATAATATCGTAATGATTTTCCCCATCCTTATCGTATTGACTAAGATTTTTTTGTAGTTTTTCTTTGACGATTTCGTTGTTGATGAGAATCTTTTTTCCGGGTTCGGTATTGACCAATATTTCAAATAAATTGAGAAATTTTCTTCCATCCCCACCAGAAAAATGCATTAAGGCATCTAGTTCTTGGATATCGTAGTCCTTTAATCGACAAATTTCATCTTTTTCTATAGCACGTTCCAACATTTCCTTTAAATCCTCTTTACCTAAGGTATTTAAGGTATACACTTGGCATCGAGACAATAAGGCCGATATGACTTCAAAAGAAGGATTTTCCGTAGTCGCTCCTATTAGGGTGATGATTCCTTGTTCGACCGCCCCTAATAGTGAATCTTGTTGAGATTTTGAAAATCGATGGATTTCATCAATGAATAAAATTGGCGCATGCTCCGAAAACATTCGATTTTTTTTGGCTGATTCGATGACCTCCCTTACCTCCTTTACCCCAGACTGTACAGCTGATAAAGTATAAAAGGTTCTCTTTAATCGATTCGCAATTAAATTTGCAAGGGTCGTTTTTCCAACACCAGGTGGCCCCCAAAAAATACAAGAAGGCAAATGACCAGCATCAATGGATTTTCTTAGAGGTTTATCATGAGCAATTAGTTGTTTTTGACCGATATAATCCTCCAAAACCCGAGGTCGCATTCTTTCTGCTAATGGTTTCATTTATATGTCGCCTAATTGTGGACGAATTAAAATTTCTTCTACCACCGTCGATTGATCTAAGGTGGAAATATGATATATAGTTCTGGCAAGTTCATCTACATCAATAAATCGTTCACTGGGAAGGTCAACACCATCCCAAGAAGGGGTAAGGGTTGCCCCAGGTAAAACAGACGTAACCTTTATTCCTTTTGTTTTCAATTCCTCTCTTAAAACTTTTGAGAATCCTAATAAGGCAAATTTTGAAATACAATAAGACCCACCAGACTCATAAGGAACGATGGAAGCCGTTGAACAAATATTAAAAATTTGTCCTTTAGATTGTTGAATAAATTTGGGTAATAATGCCCTGGTTAAATGATATGCGCTGTAGACATTGGTCTCTATTTGCCTTTCCAAAACTCCGTCTTCTTCGTTTTGAATAGACCCCGGAAGGAAAAACCCAGCATTATTAATTAAAACGGAAAGATTTTTTGCCCGACTTAGCACAAAATCTGCAAAATCCTGTACCTGTTTTTTTTGGGTAAGGTCAGCCTGGAAAATACTTAATTTTTCAGACTTTAATTCTTCTTTCAGGTTTTCTAATTTTTTAATATTTCGAGAACAAGTAAAAACCTCAAAGTCATTCTTTAAGAAAATTTTCACTAATGCCTTGCCAATTCCTTGACTTCCTCCGCTAATTACTATAGATTTATTCATATCTTTGGGTAAAATTACCTATTCTATCATGTCAAAGTTAGGCAAATATTTAATTTTCTTAGGTTCTCTTTTTAGAAATCGTGAAAAATTCAAAGTATATTTTTCGCTGACCATCAAAGAATGTATTGAAATTGGTTTTAATTCCATCTTGATCGTCGCGATTGTTTCTTCTTTTTTGGGAGCCGTAACCTGTGTTCAAACAGCTTCTAACATGGAAAACCCTTTTGTTCCAAAATATATTATTAGTTTGATTGTTCGTGATTCAACGATTCTGGAATTGGGGCCAACGATTATTTCGGTTGTATTGGCAGGAAAAGTGGGGTCCAATATTGCAGGTCAATTGGGGACGATGCGAATAACCGAACAAATTGAGGCCTTGGAAGTCATGGGAATTAATTCGAGCTCCTATTTGGTTTTACCAAAATTAATTGCTGCTTTAATCATGTTTCCAGTATTAGTAACCATTGCTTGTTTTTTAGGAATATTAGGTGGTTATTATGCAGGATGGCTTTCCGGTGCGATAAGTCCATCAGAATATATCCATGGATTACAATTTGCATTCAAAGGTTCTTATATGTTTTTTGCCTTGATTAAAGCTTTTGTTTTTGCCTTTATTGTTGTATCTATTTCTGCCTTTCAAGGGTATTATACGAAAGGAGGGGCTTATGAAGTAGGAAGAGCCTCTACTTCAGCCGTGACAAATTCTTGTATTGCCTTATTAGTCGCAGATTATTTATTGGCGCAATTATTAGTAGGATAGTCAATATTATGCTATATCAATCTTTTCTAAAACCTCTTTTATTTTTATTTTCTCCGGAAAAAGTGCATTATTTCGTGACAGGCGCTTTGAAACGAATGGTACAATTACCTTTTATTCCTTCCATATTAAGGTCAATTTATTTAATTGAAAACCCTGCTTTGGAGCGCGAAGTATTCGGATTAAAATTTAAAAATCCGGTTGGATTAGCGGCTGGTTTTGATAAAAATGCGGAATATATTGATGAGTTTTCCCATTTAGGTTTTGGTTTTATTGAAATCGGGACAGTCACGCCCAAAGGTCAGCCGGGAAATCCCAAGCCTCGATTATTTCGTTTGGTGGAAGATCAGGCCGTTTTAAATCGAATGGGATTCAATAATGATGGGGTGGAAAAGATTAAAGAGCGATTGATTCGTCGAAAATCGAATTTGATTATCGGTGGAAATTTAGGAAAAAATAAAATCACGCCTAACGAGGAGGCTCTTCAAGATTATTTAATTAGTTTTCGCGCTTTATTTGACTATGTGGATTATTTTGTGGTGAATGTGAGTTCTCCCAATACTCCCAATTTACGGGATTTACAGGAGAAAAAACCCTTGGAGGATTTATTGAAAAATCTTCAAAATGTAAAATTAGATGGATTAATTGCAACTAATACCACCATATCAAGGACGGATTTGAAGGATTCTACCAAATGGGAAAAGGAAATGGGAGGAATTAGCGGTAGACCTTTAACAAAAAGATCCACAGAAATTATTCGATATTTACATAATGCTTTGGGAAAAGAGGTACCAATTATCGGGGTTGGGGGGATAATGAATGCACAAGATGCATTGGATAAATTAGGTGCTGGAGCAGTTTTAGTACAAATCTATTCCGGATTTATTTTTGAGGGACCTACCTTGATAAAAAAGATAAATCAAGCAATTTTGGATAAAAATTCGTAAATTTAATCGCTTAATCTTTCGATTGAATGGCAAAAAAAATAACACAGATTCCAAATAATACCCTTTCTTTGGATTTTGATGAAGGTCAAAAAGAAAAGAAAAGTATCGACAAAGAATTACTGAAATATCGAATCCGATATTCCATTGGGATGTTTTTGATATTAATATCCTTGATTCTTTTGGTTTCATTTTCTTCAAGTTTCTTTTTTGGTGTAGCCGACCAATCTGAAATGGCTGATGGGGACATTCAATTTCTTGAATCGTCTGATATTCCAGTGGATAATTTGGCTGGGATTGTAGGTGCAAAACTTTCTTATTTCTTTTTGTTTAAATGGTTTGGAATTTCTTCCTTATTATTAATACCCTTGTTCTTTCTGTCGGGTTTGAAATTAGTATTAAACAGAAAGTTCGAATTATTGGCTAAATTAACTTGGCAGGTATTATTTTTTACCCTGTGGTTGAGTATATTCTTGGGCTTCCTTACCTATCGGTTCCAATTACCAAATTCTTTGGCAGGCGGTATTGGATTTTTCATCAATGAAAAATTATTTCAATTGGTGGGTTATTTTTCCGTATTCATTATTCTTTTAATTGGAGGTGTTTTTTCCATCTTATTCTATCAACTCAATCCTGTTAAGCAAAGAACGGAGAAATCTCCGTTTGGAGATACAGCCGGTTTAGATGAGCTTTTCTTAGAAGATGAGGAAGAGGAAAAATATTATGAGGAAACGGAAGATGAAGCCCAAATTAAGCCAGAAATGCCGGCATTGGTGAATAGTGAAGAGGGAAGAGTGAAGAGTGAAGAGGGAAAAGTGAAGAGTGAAGAGGAAAAAGTGAATAGTGAAGAGGGAGAAGGGGAAGGTGAAGAAAAGGAAGATTTGGATTTTTCATTTAAAGTGGCTGAGGAAGATTCTAAAGCGGAAGAAAAGCAGATTGGTTTATTTGATGAAGATGATAATGAGGCGATAAAAAAATTAGGTGTATATGATCCTACCTTAGATTTATCGAGTTATTTATATCCAAGCATTGATTTAATGAAGGATTACCAGAATAGTGATCAGGTTCAGGTGAGTATGGAAGAATTGAAAGAAAACAAGAATCAGATTGTAACGACATTAAGTAATTATGGAATTGAAATTCAAAAAATTGAAGCTACGATAGGACCAACCGTGACGCTTTATGAAATTGTCCCTAAAGCTGGAGTCAGGGTTTCAAAAATCACTTCCTTAGAAGATGATTTGGCCTTATCTTTAGCAGCATTGGGAGTGAGAATCATAGGACAAATGCCAGGAAGGGGGACTATTGGAATTGAGGTTGCGAATAAGAATAGGGAAATGGTTCCTTGTCGAACAGTTATTTCTTCCGAGAAATTTCAAAAATCGATGATGGAATTACCTATTGGTTTGGGAAAGACCATTTCAAATGAAATATTCGTAACAGATTTGGCCAAAATGCCCCATTTATTAGTTGCCGGAGCAACAGGTCAGGGTAAATCAGTAGGGATTAATATGATTCTTACCTCTTTATTGTATAAAAAACACCCTGCTACGCTAAAATTTGTTTTGGTCGACCCTAAAAAGGTGGAGCTTTCCTTATTCAATAAAATTGAAAGGCATTTTTTAGCTAAATTGCCAGATGATGAGGATGCCATTATTACAGATACCAAAAAAGTAGTAAATACCTTAAATTCCTTGTGTAAGGAAATGGATCTTCGGTACGATTTATTGAAGGATGCGGGTTGCAGAAATATTAAAGAATATAATCAGAAGTTTATTAATAGGAAATTAAACCCTGAAACACATAAATACCTACCATATATCGTTTTAGTGATCGATGAATTGGCTGATTTAATGTTGACAGCCGGTAAGGAGGTAGAGCATCCGATTGCTCGTTTGGCACAATTAGCTCGAGCCATTGGAATTCACCTGGTTGTTGCCACGCAACGGCCTTCTGTGAATGTCATTACAGGTACAATTAAAGCCAATTTCCCTGCTAGGCTTTCCTTTAAGGTAATGTCTAAAATTGATTCGCGAACCATTTTGGATTCCAGTGGGGCAGATCAGTTGATTGGGATGGGAGATATGCTTTTATCCTTGGGCTCAGATATTATCCGACTTCAATGTGCCTTTGTGGATACACCGGAAGTAGACGCTGTTTGTGAGTATATTGGTGAACAAAGGGGATATCCATCTGCTTATTTATTACCGGAATGTGATGATTCAGAATCCGGTGGCCTTGATAGGGAGGATATTGACTTGTCTGAAAGAGACTCCTTTTTTGAAGATGCCGCCCGCTTAGTAGTTATGCATCAACAAGGATCCACCTCCCTAATTCAAAGAAAATTACGCTTGGGTTATAATCGGGCAGGTCGATTAATGGATCAACTAGAAGCAGCAGGTATTGTTGGGGCATTTGGAGGGTCTAAAGCCAGAGAAGTATTAGTCAAGGATGAAATGGAATTAGAAAATGTATTTAAAGAATTGAATCAATAATGAAAAGACTTAGTTTACTAGTATTATTAATTTTCCTTACCACTGGTCAGATTGTCAAGGCGCAATCCAATAAGGCAATAACTTATTTAGATAAAATGCAAAAAAAATACCAGAATTTGCCTGGTTTTGTTGCTAATTTCTCCTTGGATTTAGGGGATGGAAGTCCGATGATTGGAGAAATTTCCGTTATGGGAAATTGGTATAAATTAAAAATGGGGGGACAAGAAATTTATAATAATGGGGTTATTGTTTCAACGTATTTTAAGGAATTAAATGAGGTGACTATTACCGACTATGATCCAGAGGAGGATGAGCTTTCGCCTGCTAAAATCTATCATTTAGATAAATCCAAATTTACCATTTCTTTGGTGAAGGAAGATGCCAATACAGTTCAGGTATTATTAGTACCGAAAACAGCAGGAGCTATGGCAAAATTAGTCTTAACGATTGACAAAGCTAGTTCAACGCTTAAATCATGGGTAATGACCGAAAAAACAGGGGATAAGCAGACCTTTAAGGTAACAAAAATGAATACCCAAGTGAAACTTACAAAAAACGTTTTTGAATTCAATAATAAGGCTCACCCGGGTGTTGATATTAACGATCTTCGTTAATTTGATAACATTACTGGCATTACCAACATTAAAATATCTTCATTTTCATCTTGATCGGAAGGAATTAATAAGCCGGCTTTATTTGGCTCACTTAATTTTATTTCCACGAATTTCGAATCAAGATTTGAAATTAATTCTAAAATGAATTTGGCATTGAAACCAATTTCTAAGGGAGTACCGGTATAATCACAAGTTAATTCTTCATTTGCTTCATTTGAAAAATCTAAATCTTCTGCAGAAACCGTTAATTTATTTTCAGCTAATTTAAAACGAATTTGATGAGTGGTTTTATTGGAATATATTGAAATTCTTCTTACGGTTCCTAATAATTCCATTCGGTTGATAGTCACAATATTATTATTTGCTTTTGGAATGGCATTCTCATATTCCGGAAAACGTTCATCAATTACGCGACAAATCAATTGGAAGCTATCAAAAGTAAAAAAGGCATTTGAACTGGAGAAATCAACATTTACTTCGGTTTCATCTGTTGGTAAGGTTGATTTTAGTAAACCAAGTGCTTTTTTGGGTAAAATAATATTGGCGTTTCCTCCAGAGCTAATGTCATTTCTTCTATAGCGGATTAAACGGTGGCCATCGGTAGCAACGAAATTGGTATATTCGTTGGTCATTTGTACCAAAACACCTGTCATGGCAGGTCGCATATCATCTACTGAAACAGCCAATAAAGTATTGTTGATGGCATCTGCTAAAACATGAGCATGCAATTGAATGGAAGAAGTTTTATTCACCTCTGGAACCTTCGGGAAATCAATTGGATTTTCACCACTTAATTTATATCGACCATTGGATGTTTGTATTTCAGCGGCAAAAGTTGCTTGGTCTGCTGAAATAGTGACTGGTTGGTCTGGTAAATTTCGTAAAGTTTCAACCAATAATTTTGCTGGTAGACAGATTGATCCATTTTCAGATCCTGTAACATCCACCGTCGTAAACATCACGGTTTGTAGGTCAGAAGTTGTTAGGCTTAAAGAATTGCCATCCAATTCAACCAAAACATTCTCTAAAATTGGAATAATTGGATTACTTGCTACAACACCATTGATCGCAGATATTTGTTTTAATAAAACAGTCGATGCTACTTGAAATTTCATATATAAAATCTATTGAGGATTAAGTTCTTTAATTTGACCTTGAAGATAAGGGATTTTACGAATTTTAACAAATACTTACCTCGTGTAATTTGATTTTCTTTGATAATATATAAAAAGCCCAATTATGAGAGTTAAGATAGCTGGGACTGATATATTTAAAAATTGTAAGAAGCTTCCTTCCTCTTTAATTTTCTTTTTGTCTAGTGGTCTTAATTGATAGCTTTTATTTCTTGCTAATAAGGCATTTTCTCCCTCTAAAAGATAGTTAAATACATTCAGTAAAAAATCTTTATTGCCAAAATTATGTTGAGAGAAAAGGTCATAACCCAATTCTAAAGGAGCCCCAGTGGACGGATCAATCGGATTTTCAACTATTTGGCTATTGGCGATTAATACAAATTGGGCTTCTTTTTTGGCTTTTGGAGAATAATACTCTTTTAAACTATCAATAGGAAGGATTCTATTTTGAAAATAGGAATCAAATTTTCCTTCGATCATAATACCAGCAATTTTTTCTCCTTCTTGGTATTTCTCTTTTTTAAAATCTTCTGTGCTGGAAGAGAAAGGAAGGGTCGCAGGTGCATTCATAGTTTGCGTATAATTACTAGAATGTAGTAGAATTGTTTTTTTGTAAGGATTGTTTAGCGTGTCAATACTACTACCAAATTTAGAATATACGGCATCTAGATTTCTGGTAATGATGGAATTGGCATTTCCTTGAAGAAGGGGGAATGCTGGCCAAGGCATGAGTTGCAAATTTGGTTGATCTCCAAAATTTCCAACCTCCAATGGAATGGCGCCACATAATTGGATATCTTTTAATAGATTATTGTTTAGCCTAATTCCCAAGCGAAATAAAAATTCCTCTAATCCTGTTTGTTTTTCTGTAATGATGATGCCTTGATTATCAACGGTATCTATCTGGATGCCTTCCATAATAAATACAGCTTTCCCGCCTTTCATCAGGAATTGGTCGATTTTATAAATGCTTTCCTGACTAAATTTTTTATTCGGATTAATCAAACAAATCCCATCCAATCCATCTAAACTAGGAGAATTTTCTAAATCTACCGGGAACAAATTAAAGGAATTTTGTAATGTTTGAATAAAATCAAATTGGGTGGTCGGAGAATAGGTTCCATAATCAAATAAAAACCCAATATTTTTCTTTTCGATTTGGCTTATTTGTTTTAAGGCATCTGCCAATTGGAATTCAATTTGTTCAATAGATTGATTTAATATTTCTTCTGGGCTGCTTAAATTATTCCCTTTTAATAATAAAAGGCCTCTTTCTTGTCCGTTCGATTGAATGACTAAACCGGGTAAAGCAAAAGTTTGGGAGGATTGACCATTTTTTGTTTGAATAATATTCGTGGGGTGAATGCCCATGGAATCTAAGGCAATAATCATAGCGTCTCTCTCGTCTGCCTCTAAATCCTGATATACATCAATTAGATTTAATTCAATGGCTTGATTAGATTCTGATTGAAAATCTTCAATCGTTGAAAAAACTGCTGCGCGCAGGCGTTTAAATCCTGCTGGTAATTCATCTCCGTTGAGATAAAAATCAATAACAATAGGGTTCTCTAGGTTCTGTAATAAAGCTAGACTAGTAGGGGCTAGGGTAAAGCGTTTATCCTCCGATAAATCAATCTTAGTATGGATAAAAAAGGAGGAAATCCATACTAGGATTCCTATTCCAATAATTAATATATAAGAATTCTCATTCGATTTCATAAAATTTAATTATTGGAATAGATTCCTTTAATAGAACTTGAAACGATTATCTTTGATTTTAGCGTTTTCTTTAATCGCCTCATTAATTAAATACGACGATCTAGAATTCATTAAGGCTTCTGCTTGTTTTTTATTTACGCTATAATCGGCTAATGCGCTTGGCTTGTCTTCTGCTGTTTTTTGAATAATATAAACCCCGTTGTCTCCAATGAATGGTTTTGATACTTTCCCTATTTTTAAACCTGCGACCATTCCAATAGCCACGGCATCTGGTCCACCCATATTCATTATACCACGAGCAATGGTTAAATTTTGAACACTATCTACCAAAGCCCCTGCTCCGTATTGTGCGGCAATGAAATCCAAATCACCTTTTCCAATTCCAGTTAGTTTTTCCAATATTTTTTCACCTTTTAATTTATTTCCAACGGCAAAGTTTAGATCCACTAAATAATCTTCTACTTTGATATCGTCTTTATTGGAAGCCTCTGTTAGGTAAGCGACAATATATTGATTTTCGTATTCGAAAACTTTTTTAGAGCCATCACCAATTTGGGTATCTTCATCATAGGCCCATCTAACTAAATCTCTGGCATTTACAAGGGTGTTTACTTGGTTGGCATCCGGGGCTAAGCGATCTGCCCTTAACATAATTAAGCTAGAATCTTCTTCTAATGCCTGTTCAAATGCAGCAAGGGTCGTATTTGCATTAGCAAATTCATCTGCTTGTGCATATACTCGGTCTAAAGTAGTTTGGCTCGCCGAAATATATTTATTGATGGTAGCAATTTTATAATAGGTATTGGTTTTAGCTTCTGTAACCTTAACGATATGATAACCAAATTCGGTTTCTACGATATTTGGCAATAGGCCAGTTCCTTTAAAGGCAAAAACTGCTTTTTCAAAGTCTGCAACCATGGAGCCATTATCTTTGAAATATCCTAAATCACCACCTATTTGTGCTGTTCCATCCATAGAATTTAAACTTGCCACGGATTCAAAATTAGCACCTTCCTTAATGGATTTTAATAAATTTTGCGCCATTTCTTTCGCTCCTGCCTTCGCAGAATCTGAGGCATTGATTGGCCGGATTAGAATATGACTTGCTCTTATCGTATAATTCTTTTCAATATCCTTACCATCGTATTTTAGAATAGTATATACATTTCCATTTTTAAATGGACCATAAATTCCACCTGCTTGAAATTCTCCCAATCTTTCTTTGATATTTTCTGGAATTTCAGAATAAATCAAACGATAAGGAATTCTTTCATCCGAATTCAACATGGCAAAAGCAGAGTCGTTTTGTGCAGTTGCTAAGTTTTTCGCTAGTTGTCTAACCTCACCTAAAAATGCTGTTGAATCTTCTTTTGTAGGAATTACAGGGAAGGTAACATATTTAATAGAGCGAGAATCAATCCCTTGGAATTCATCTTTATGGCTATTCAAATATTCTTCCATCTGAGCCTTTGAAATTTTAACCGATGAATCTGGGATGGTATAAAATGGTACAAAGACAAATTTTGCTCCAAATTTAGCATTTTCAGCCAAATATGTTTTTTCGGCATCTTTTTGCGTAACATAATTTGTCAGACGGATTAGGTTCTCATATTTGGTTCTCTGGCGGTCTTTGATTAATTGTTGTTCAAAATTCGCCCAGGATTTTTGTTGTTCAATTGGAAGTGTTTTTAAATTGCTTAAAAATTGATTGATATAGGCTTTATCCAATTCTCCAGTGGATGGATTCGTAAATTGCTGTGCAACTGCCGGATGAATATTTTCACCGGTAACCATATCAGTCAATTCCTCAGCAGAAACACGAATTCCTAAAGCTTCAAATTCTTTTTGAAAAGCAATTTCTGAAATAAATTGATTCCAAATTTGTTCTCTAATTGTTTTTTGTTCTTCTAAACTAGGAGTTCTTCCTGTTTGTGCGGTATAGGCATTTTGCGTTTCCTCCACCCTTGTTTGAAATTCTTGAATGGAAATGGTTTGCCCTGAAATTTCACCAACCGTTGTCCGGTCACTTCCTCCAAATAGGGATGAATTTCCTTGGAAAATATCACTGCCTACTAAAAATAAAATCAAACTTATCGCAATAGCTCCTGCTGCTACTCCTGACTTCTCTCTAATTTTTGTAATTAACGCCATCGAATTTTATACTATTTATATTTTTGTTAGTCTTTTTAAAGTTTTTAAAGAAACGCAAAATAATCTAAATTATCTTGAAAAAACAAGTTAGAACCTTATTTACCTAAAACTTCTTTTAAACTTTCTAGGAAAATATCAGCTTCGGTATTTGAAATGCCTAAATTTGGTAATAAACGGACGGTATTTGTACCTGAATTTCCGCAGAAAATATTTTTATCTAATAATAACTCCCTTACTACTTCTTTTTGGGGTTTTTCCGTTTCAAATCCAATCATTAAGCCTCTTCCTCTCACAGAATTTACTCCTGGAATATTCTTTAACTCTTGGATTAAATACGCTCCCACCTTGGCAGCATTATTCATCAAGTTTTCTTTTTCCATGATTTCTAAAACAGCAATTCCAGCTGCACAAGCCAATGGATTACCCCCAAAAGTTGTCCCCAACATACCATAATGAGCGTCAATTTTAGGCGATATTAACACACCCCCGATAGGATACCCATTCCCCATTCCCTTGGCCACCGTTAGCATATCCGGATGAATATCATAATATTGGTGAGAAAAGAATTTGCCTGATCGACCATAACCACATTGTACGGAATCAAAAATTAGTAAAGCTCTAACCTCGTCACAACGTTTTCTTAAAGCTTTTAAAAATGCCTCTTCAGCAACTTGAATCCCTCCAACTCCTTGGATTCCTTCCACAATGACTCCTGCCGTTTCCTCATCAATTTTACTTAAATCCTCCCATTTGTTGAAAGGCAAAATTTCATTTTCGATGACCTTATTAAATGGAGCAATGATTTTAGGATTATCCGTGACCGATACCGCCCCCGAACTCCTTCCATGAAAAGAGCCACTAAATGAAACCATTTTTCTTCTTCCTGTCTTAAAAGAAGCAATTTTTAGGGCATTTTCATTGGCCTCTGCTCCAGAATTCACTAAAAATAGGGCATAGCTTTCATAACCACTTATTCGTCCTAATTTTTCCGCTAAAATCTCTTGGCCGGCTAATTTTACCGAATTGGAGAAAAATCCTAATTGATCTAATTGATCTTTGATCGCCTTTTTATAGGCTGGATGGCCATGTCCTACTGAAATGACGGCATGGCCTCCATATAAATCTAAGATTTTCGTTCCTTTTTGATCATAAACATAAGCTCCTTCCCCCTTGACTAGCTCTATTGGGTATAACGGATATACATCGAATAATTTCATTGCTAAATTGTTAAAAATACGAGGCCTTTAAATTTAATCCTGCATCCTCTTCCCAACCCATGACTAAATTCATGTTTTGAACAGCTTGACCTGAGGCACCTTTTAATAAATTGTCTAAGATAGAAGTAATCAAAATCTGATTACCAAATTTTTCCAAGTAAATGAAACCCTTATTGGTATTAACCACCTGTTTTACATCCAATGAGCTATCTGAAATAAACACAAAGGGGGAATCTTGGTAATAGTTTTGATAGATTTCTATTATTTCTTCCAAATTAGTAGGAGTTTCAGTATACATATTCGCCATGATTCCCCTCGTGAAACTTCCCCTGTAAGGTAAAAAATGAATTTCTTGGTCAGTCTGATTCTTTCTTAAAACCATTCCGATTTCAGTTAAATGCTGATGAGTGAACGGTTTATAAATGCTGATATTATGGCTTCTCCAAGAGAAATGGCCTGTTGAACTAAGGGCTTGCCCGGCTCCAGTGGAACCTGTAACTGCTGAGACGTGAATGGCTTTATTTATCAGGCCAGCAGATGCCAAAGGTAATAGTCCTAATTCAATAGTTGTTGCAAAACAACCTGGATTAGCAATTTTTTTCGCTTTTTTGATTTTTTCTTTTTGAAATTCGGGTAGACCATAAACAAAACCATCCGACTCATCTCGGTAATCAGTAGATAAATCAATGATGACTGTTTCTTCTGAAATCGAATTGGTCGCTAAAAATTTCTTAGATTCTCCATGTCCGGCACATAAAAATAAAATATCTGCCTCTCCTAATTCATTTGTAAAAATCATATCAGTAGATCCTAATAAATCTGGATGAATAGAATGAACCGGTTTACCAGCCTGAGAATTTGAATGAATAAATGAAATGGTTAAGTATGGATGATGGATTAATAACCTCAATAATTCTCCTCCGGTATAACCTGCACCACCAACTATTCCTACTTTCTTTTTCATATTATTGATTATTTACTTGTTGGAATATCATGGTTTGGTTGGAGATTATTTTTGAAAAACCC